>NZ_JCAKMY010000012.1:0-107462 GCF_059515845.1 Acinetobacter sp. CY79 | reverse complement strand
ACAAGAATCGTTTATCTACCTGCGTATAGTCCCGACCTCAATCCTATTGAAAAAGCATGGTCTGTCTTAAAAAGTAAAGTCAGGCACATCATTGCTCAGAACAATAAAACCATTCAGGAAGCTCTGGATATCGTATTTAAGATGATGTAGCTTATGTTTCATATTTGGCTATACAAACTAAATTAACCTCTTGTTCGTTTCAGGGAGTTTAGGAAGCAAAAAACAGAGAGTTAGAGAATCACTGATAGTGGTCGTGATTAGTTGTATAACTAGTATTTTTAGATTTCAATTAAAGCACATTACCAAAAAATAAACCCGCACTAAGCGGGTTTATTTATAAGTTATAAGCGATTACATATTCGGATAGTTTGGACCACCCGCACCCTCAGGCACTACCCAGGTGATATTCTGAGAAGGATCTTTAATGTCACAGGTCTTACAGTGCACGCAGTTTGCTGCATTAATTTGGAAACGCTTCGAACCATCATCATTTTCCATGATTTCATACACACCCGCAGGGCAGTAGCGCTGCGCAGGCTCATCCCATTTTGGTAAGTTTACATTTACTGGAATCGATGGATCATTCAGTTTCAAATGCGCTGGCTGGTTCTCTTCATGCACTGTATTGGATACAAACACTGAAGATAAACGGTCAAAAGTCAATTTGCCATCTGGCTTTGGATAATTTGGTTTAAACGTTTCAGCATCTTGCGTTTTTAAAGCTTCATGGTCACGAACCAAGTCATGCAGTGTAAATGGCACTTTAAAGACATTTTGATCGATAAAATTAAATGCACCACCCATCCATTGACCAAATTTATGCATCGCAGGGCCAAAGTTACGAGAGTTATATAACTCTTCTTTGAGCCAGCTGTTATTAAATTTGTCTGTATAAGCCGTGAGCTCTTTCACAAAGAAATCTTCGCCTTCAGTTACACGAGCAACAGCGATATCACCACCTTTCTCAGCACCTGCAGCAATGGCTTCAAATACCGCCTCACCCGCGAGCATTCCTGATTTCATTGCAGTATGAGAGCCTTTGATTTTTGCAAAGTTTAAGAAACCAGCATCATCACCAATTAAACAACCGCCCGGAAAGGTCAGTTTAGGTAAAGAGTTAAAGCCACCTTTTACCACTGCACGTGCACCATAAGAAAGACGCTTACCGCCTTCAAGGAATTGCTTGATCAGTGGATGTGTTTTCCAACGCTGCATTTCCATGAAGGGATACATGTGTGGATTTTGGTAAGAAAGATCGACGATCATTCCCAAAGTCACTTGGTTATTCTCAGCATGGTATAACCACCAACCGCCAGAAGAACCTGTTTCACTCAAAGGCCAACCTGCACCATGCATCACAGTACCGGCTTTATGTTTAGCAGGATCAATTTCCCAAAGTTCTTTAATCCCAATACCGTAATGCTGTGGATCCGCATCTTGGTCCAAGTTGAATTGAGAAATAAGGCGTTTACCTAAATGACCACGGCAGCCTTCAGCAAAGATCGTGTATTTTGCATGGAGTTCATAACCAGGGGTAAAGTTGTGCGTCGGTTCGCCATCTTTACCAATACCCATATCACCCGTTTGAATACCTTTCACCGTACCATCTGCATGGTAAAGAATTTCAGAGGCTGCAAAACCTGGGAAAATTGAAACTTCTAATTCTTCAGCTTTAGTCCCTAACCAACGAACCACGTTACCTAAAGAGATGACATAGTTACCCTCATTGTGCATGGTTTTAGGCACCATCCAATGCGGCGCTTCTTGAGATTTGGTATCAGACAGTAAGAAGAAGGTTTTGTCTTCAGTCACAGGTACATTTAGAGGTGCACCTTGTTCTTTCCAATCAGGGAAAAGTTCATTGATTGCACGCGGTTCGAGTACAGCACCCGACAGGATATGCGCACCCACTTCAGAGCCTTTTTCGACGACACACACGGACAAATCGTTTAGGTTATTTTCAATTGCAAGTTGACGAATTTTGATCGCAGCAGATAAACCCGCAGGGCCTGCACCTACAATTACGACGTCAAACTCCATCGATTCACGTTCGATGTGTTCCATAAAGGACTCCTCATACTGTTAGGGGTGGCAACCGCATTATCTGTTAACAAAAGTAACAAAATCGGTGCTGCCATGAGTGTTCTTAATTGCTAGATACGAATGAATAATCGAATCTTTAATATATTTTGCGCTAGTATAGTTTTAATCCTTGATCAAGCCAATTGGCTGAGTCGTTATATTTTTCGTCAGCAGGGCATAAACCATGGTAAAACAAAATGATTCTACAAAAGCAGTAACAGATACTCTTGTACCTGATGATAAAAATTTAAGCAATCTTTCACAATATTTAAAAAATGCACAGTCCAGTCACAAAAAGTCAATACCTCCATTGGATCAATGGCATCCAAAACATTGTGGTGTAATGGATTTAGAGGTTAAAGCCAACGGAGAATGGTGGCACGAAGGTCAACTGATTAAAAGACAAAGTCTAGTGGATTTATTTTCAACGGTGCTCTGGAAAGAAAATGATAAATTCTATCTAAAAACGCCCGTTGAGCAGATTGAAATTCAGGTTGAAGATGAACCTTTGTTTGTCAACCAAGTCGATCAAATTGAAATCGATGGTCTTCAATATTTGCAACTCAAAACAACCACACAAGATATTGTGATTGTCGATCAAGCGCATCCGATTTTTATGCGTGAATTTGCAGGTGAATTACGTCCTTATGTGCATGTGCGTTTTGGTATTAATGCATTAATTCAGCGGGCGAGTTTCTTTCATTTGATTGAAATGGGAGAGTTGATTGAAAATCAGCAGGGTGAATCGGTTTTATTGCTTAAAAGTGGTAATTTCAATTTGCAATTGGGCACTTGAGGTTTAAGCTTTGTTCTATCCAGTATATCTAATCAAAAAGTAGTCGCTAGCATGTCTGCAATATTCGCCCTTACTCAGATGAATGAACCAATGCCTCACGCAGACCCAAATGCGCCAATTGGTATTTTTGATTCTGGGATAGGTGGGTTATCAGTGGCTCTTGAGATCGCACGTTATTTGCCAAATGAGCGTCTTTTATACTATGCAGATACAGCAAACGTTCCCTATGGCCCACGAGATGATGAGAATATTCGTGAACTGACTGCAAATGCAGTTGAGTGGTTATATCGTCAGGGGTGTAAAGTTGCTGTGGTTGCGTGTAATACCGCCTCAGCATTTAGTTTGGATCATTTACGTGATCATTATGGGGATAAATTTCCGATTATTGGATTAGTTCCTGCGTTGAAACCTGCTGTATTACAGACCAAGTCAAAGTCTGTTGCTGTCTTGGCGACACCCGCAACTTTTCGTGGCAAGCTGATCAAAGACGTAATGAAAAACTTTGCTGAACCTTTAGGCGTGAATGTTTGTACGGTAACATGCTTAGATTTAGTCCCTTTAGTAGAGGCTGGACAGCAAAATTCACCCAAAAGCCATAAAATTCTTCAAGAACTATTAGATCCGATTGTGAATCATCGTGTGGATTTTTTAGTATTAGGCTGTACACATTATCCATTTCTAAAAGATGCGATTCAGCATGTCTATGGAAATAAATTAAGCTTGGTTGACTCTGGATTCGCGGTTGCAAGGCAGACAGCTCGAATATTGATAAAAAATGATTTAGTTGCTAATCAATTTGAAATCGATCAACCACGATTGGCTTGTTTTGTAAGTGGACAGAATGCAAAAGAATTAAAACCAATAATCAAATGCTTAATTGATTCAGAAATCTCATGGACAGTTGAAAATGTAGTTGAAAAATTCAACTAATTCGTTCAGCATACAAGGTGGAAAATAGAATAAAGAACAATTGGGTAGTGTAGCCTTTGAAAAGTCATGAAATGTTAGATATAAAGTTATACAAAGGAACGGGTTAAGCTATGCTCGACAAGCGTTACCAAGTTTTTATTATAACCTCTGGTAAAGAGATGCAGCCCGAGAGAATGGTCGTGTCTCAAACCCTGATCGGTATGGGGTATTTCTCTTGGGGATTAGAACAGAGGACGCCTTTGAGTACCGCTTTTGCACGACGTCAAATTGATGATTGTGACTATGTTCTATTGCTTTTGGGTAGCCAATACGGCGAGCAATCAGTTTCGGGTGTGAGTTATATGCATCTTGAATATATCTACGCAGTGACGAAACAAAAACCGATTATTGTTCTAATGCATGATAATCCAGATGCACGAGATCCTGAATTACAAGAAACACGTCAGGATTTGAAAGATCGTTTTAATGATTTTAGAAATCAGATTCAAAAAGAAATAGAACAAGTCATTCCTTATAAATCACTTCGTGAATTAGAGTTGGCCATTCGTTCACAGATGCCACAAATGCTTGAACGTTATCCTGTATTGGGGTGGGTACGTCCTCAAAGTATTCAATCTTTGCAAGATGAAATTGACCGTTTAAAATCTGAATTATCTCAAGCGAAAATGGGTAAAATTAATGGAGAGGTTGATCCATTTTTATCTTTGCCGCGCGTCAATATGAAGGATAGCTTTAGTTTTGATTACCGGATGCATGCTTATCAGGATGGTAATTTCAAAGATCTAAATGTTATTCGTGAAATGACTTGGGGTGAACTCTTCAAGGTTCTCTCTTCTTATTTTATTGAAGCAATGCCAGAAGAAAATTTCTCTAAGGTCATGAATCAGTATTTAAATGAGAGCGGATTAGCGGATGCACAAAAGCAGATGCCACGTACTCATGCCATATCTCGTGCTCAAATTAATGTGCGTTCCTTGCATATTATTAAACAGCAAATGCGTCAAAACGAATGGATCGTCCCTGTTGGACGTGACGACCGCCAAAGACTATTATGGAAAGTCACGGATAAATCGGCAATGATTTTAAAAAACAATGCTTTGATGGAAAGGCATTCCCGAATAATATAATTGGTTTTTTCATCCAACAGTTTTAAAAATTGTCTGCTAAAGTAACGCCATGAATTTTTGATTGCTGGTATGGAAAATGACTCACTCTAAACCTAAAGTTACTGTGATTGTCGCCAACTTGGGAACGCCGGATGCGCCAACAGTCCCAGCAGTTCGTCAGTTTTTAAAAGAGTTCTTATCGGATCAGCGTGTTATTGAAATTCCATCATTTTTATGGAAAGTGATTTTACATGCTTTCATTCTGCCATTTCGTCCCAAGCGAGTGTCGGAAGCCTACGCATCAGTTTGGTCGTCTGATTCTCCTATGCGGGAAATCTTATTCGAGCAGGTCGAATTAATAAAAAACCAGTTGTTGAAAAATAATCAAGATATTGAACTCGATATCATCCCAGCAATGACTTATGGCAATCCAAGTATCCACCAGGCTTTAAAAAAGATGAGTTTAGACCCTCAAGATCATCTGATTTTATTTCCATTGTTTCCTCAGTATTCGGCAACGTCTTCAGCGCCCTTATATGATGCTGTTTCAAAATGGGTGCTTAAACAAAGGAATTTACCTGGTCTAAGTATTATTCGAGATTATTATCAGCACCCTTTATTTATCGAAGCTCTTGCAAATAGCGTATTGGATTACCAAAAACTGCATGGTCAACCTGAAAAGCTGTTAATGTCATTTCATGGGGTTCCACAACCTTATGCAGATAAAGGTGACCCATATGCGGATCGTTGTCGTGTAACGGCTCAAAAAGTTGCAGAAAAATTAGGATTGAATCAGCAGCAGTGGGCAATTAGTTTTCAATCTCGATTTGGCAAACAGGAGTGGGTCAAACCATATACCGATCAGATTTTGAAAGACTGGGCAAAACAAGGTGTTCAATCTGTTCAGGTACTGAGCCCTGCTTTTTCAGCGGATTGTTTGGAAACACTTGAAGAATTGGCTGTTGAAAATCGAGATTTATTTTTAAGTCAAGGTGGGGAGTCATACGCATATATACCTGCTTTGAATGCAAATCTCGATCATATTGAAATGCTCAACTCGTTTATTCAAGCGCAGTTAGACGCGCTCAAAATCACTTTAGCGCACTAAATTAATTTTTAATTCGAATTTTTGATATTAGGTAAAACTATGCTTCAAGTTAAAATTGTTCCCGTAACCACTTTTGCTCAAAACTGTTCCATTGTCTGGGACTCGCAAAGCAAAGAGGCTGTACTGATTGATGCCGGTGGTGAACCTGAAAAACTTCAAAAAGAAGTGGAAGAACTTGGATTATCGGTTAAAGCACTTTGGTTAACCCATGGGCATTTGGACCATGCTGGGGCTGTTGGAGCATTGACTAAGTTATGGAATGTCCCTGTGATTGGTCCGCATAAAGAAGATGCTTTTTGGTTGGATATGATTCAGGAGGTTTCAGCACGCTACGGTTTTCCAATCCCAGAGCCTGTTAAGGTGAATCAATGGCTAGAGGGTGGGGAAGTACTAGAGCTTGGTGATGAAAAGTTTGAAGTACGTTTCGCTCCAGGCCACACACCAGGTCATGTGATTTTTTATAATCAAAACTATGGCTTGTTATGGACTGGAGATGTGTTATTCAAAGGTTCGATAGGGCGTACTGATTTCCCAAAAGGTAATCATCAGCAATTGATTGATTCGATTCATCGGGAATGTTTTAGCTTGCCTGATGAAACTCAATTTATTTCGGGACATGGTCCAATCAGTACGATTGGACATGAAAAACAATACAATCCATTTGTCGCTGGGAAAGCTGGATAACTTATAAAATTATAAATGACTGATATTTAATACAATGTAATATCAGTTTCAATTTCTAAATGTTCCAAGCGGAGCAAAATTCCAGCCACTACAAATAAACCGGCAACAATCAATAAACTTAAATCCAAATGAAAAATTGCAGATATAAGGAAAAATGCCCCTAAAATGAAAAAAGCAAAAGTTAAACATAAAAGAAAAATATATAAAAACATGACACACCTTTCTGTTGTTATTTTGTGATGCGTGTCACTATAACATAAGTAAAATGTAAATTAATACAATTTATTTTGCTTAATGTGTTTGATTTATTGGTGGTTTTTTGTGCTTTTAGGGGGATTTCATTAATTTAAAACTTAGTCAATATAGTTATTCTGATCTGCCTGAGGAGAATCTTCGGTCGGAAGCTTATAATCATCATTTGCCCACGCACCTAGATCAATTAGTTTACAGCGATCAGAACAAAATGGACGAAATGGATTGTCGGTCCAAAAGCTAGGTTGACCACAACGAGGGCAAGGGAAGGTTTGAGTCATGATGGGCTCCAATAGAAGTGTTAGGGACCTGAACAATTAGTCAAATTCATTCAGAATTGCTAGACTTATGCCGATTTCCTTAGTTTGATCTGATTATGCCGATTCGTCAATTTCAAGCACAGCGTATGCATGCGCCACGCGATTTTAAAGTGATTCCAAATGAACCGATTTGTATTGAAATTGGAGCAGGAAAAGGCAAACATGCATTGTTATTTAGTGCTCAAAATCCACAGCACAATCTGATTGCAATTGAACGGACGCGAGAGAAGTTCTTGGCGATGCAAAAACAACATGAAATTGAGGGTCAGATCAATCTGAATCCAATCCATGCGGATGCCTTGCCGTGGGTGGTGCATGCGTTGCATCCGAAACAAGTTCAACATTTTTTTATTTTGTATCCAAATCCAGAACCGCATAATCCAGCACAACGTTGGTTGAATATGCCTTTTTTTGAATTTTTAATCTCAAGATTAGACAGTCATGGCACCGTCACTTTAGCGAGTAATATTCCTGAGTATATTGCTGAAGCAGAGCAGCAGCTGATCAATGTTTGGAAACTGCCTTTCGTGAAAGAAATCATTCCAACCACTTCGGCGCGCACTCATTTTGAAGTGAAGTACTTAGAACGTGGCGAATTATGTCAGCAACTCATTATTTCAAAACCTGAAGACTACAAGACACGTTTTGATGATTTTCAGCCTTTGCAAGGTCAAAATTTTAAACTAGATCCAGCTTCAACATGACTAAACCCCGTATAGCAATTGTCGGTGCAGGCCCTGCAGGTTTGATGGCAGCTGAGCGACTCAGTCAGTATGAATACGATATTCATGTGTTTGAACAAAAGCCATCTGCTGCTCGTAAGTTTTTAATGGCAGGTAAGACAGGTTTAAATATTTCTCATGCTGAACCTGTCGATCAGTTTATTCAGCGCTATGATCATTCAGATTGGTTAGCGCCTTGGGTGAAAAAATGGGATGCTGAATGGATTCAACAATGGATGCACGATTTAGGTATTGAGTCTTATGTGGGAACTTCAGGTCGTATTTTTCCGATTGAGATGAAGGCAGCACCATTATTACGGGCATGGCTGAAACGACTCTTGGAGCAACAGGTTCAATTTCATTATCGTCATCAGATTCTTCAGCTTGAACAAAATAAGTTGATGATTTTTGACCACAAGAATGATCAAAAAAAATCTGAACATTTTGATGCGATTGTGTTGGCATGTGGCGCTGTTTCATGGTCTAGGTTAGGTAGTGATGGTGCATGGCAACAATGGTTAAAAGATGATGAAGTTGAGCCTTTTCTAGCCAGCAATGCTGGTGTAGAACGTTGTTGGTCTTCTTATATGCAACCTTTATTTGGTCAGCCTTTAAAGCGTGTTGAAGCTTGGGTAGGCGACGCTCCTAAGTCAGCAGGCGATATTGTCATTAGTCATTATGGTTTAGAAAGTGGTTTGATCTATAAGCATAGTCGCGCTCTACGAGAACAATTGAAAGTTAAACCTGCTGAGAAAAATCAGAACATGCATATCATTCTAGACTTATTACCTGATCTGAGTGTTGAGCAATTGGCTGATAAACTTAAACCGAGTAAAAAACAAAGTTCAAGCAATGTTTGGCGTAAAGCGGGACTAGATCAAACCAAAGCTGCTTTGGTCAGAGAGCTGGTTCCAAAGACGATATGGAATGATCCCTTAAGATTGGCAGCTCAGATTAAACGTTTAATCGTCCCACTCGATGGTTTTAGACCGATTGAGGAAGCAATCAGTTGTGCGGGTGGGATTAAGCAATCAGTGTTAACACCGCAACTCCAACTCAAATCTAATCCACATATTTTCTGCTGTGGGGAAATGTTGGATTGGGATGCACCAACAGGTGGTTATTTGCTCACGGCATGCTTTGCCACAGGACGTGCAGCAGCAGAGGGTGTACATCAATTTTTAATGCAAAAATAATTGCTGATGTGTATTAAAAGTGAACATCTTGTTGTGTTAGTCTTAGTTTGAATTCGTCATGCTAGAACAATAAAATGGCTCAACAAAAATACTCAGGACGTTGTTTATGTGGTGCAATTCGTTATGAAATTCATGGCGAAATTGGAGAAATTTTACATTGTCATTGCCAACGATGTCGTAAGTCGAATGGGACTGCTTTTGCCACCAATGCAGCCGTGAGAATTAAGGATTTTAAATTCACTCAAGGTGAACATTTATTAAAAACATTCCAATCTACAGATACAACAAAACGATGCTTTTGTCAGGAGTGTGGTTCTCCAATCATTGGAATTAAGGCATCAGCCCCCGAGTTTTATCGTTTAAGGCTAGGCACTTTAGATTCTATCATTTCACAGAAACCAACTCGGCATATCTTTGTTGCGGATAAAGCGAGTTGGGATACGATTTGCGATGGTCTACCTCAGCATGATCAATGGCCACCTTAAAACCGCTTTAAAAACCACTATTAAGTTCTAAAGGGTGACTATCAAATTTTTGTTGTACCGGATTGAAAAATATCCATCTAGTGAATAAAAAGATGGAAAATTGAAAAATTATTTCGCTGTTAAAGCTGTTCCATCAAAGTGAATGCCATCCCAGCCATGAATCATAAATTGGCGAATATTTTGATGGTCTGTTGCTTCTGGTGTATTGAGTACAGAAGCATAGTGCTCTGCGAATAAAGATAAAGTTTGCTCTTTGTCAAAGTCATTGAGTTTTGCAAAAGAAAATACTTTAGCACTGCCTTGGTTTTCAGTTGCGGCATTGGCTTGTTGACCATTTTTAAAGGCCGTTGGGGTGTACGTATATGTGGCTTCAATGAAAGCTAAAACGTCTGAAAATTTAGCTTCGCCTTGAGCGAGCTGTGCTAATAATGTGTGAGCCATAGTGGTTTCCTGGATTGTTAGATTTGGTATCTGAGCAAATGGTTTGATTTATAATTCAGATATATTAACGAATTATTTTATTGAGCTGTAGATTATTAATTCTTCAGTATTGAGCTTAAAACGATGTTCTTATTTTAAAAATCCATCATCAAAGTACGAAAGAAATGAACAAGGAAAAGGAATGAACTGGTTACTGGTAGCATGTGGTGGCGCAATTGGTGCGAGTTTACGTTATGGCGCTAGCTTATGGATTATGCCATCTCAAGCAGGATTTCCATGGGCGACTTGGCTCATTAACCTAGTGGGTTGCGTACTTGCAGGAATTTTTTTTGCGATCAGTATGAAGTTTCCAGTTCTACAACATGAAACACGTCTATTTTTAATGGTGGGAATACTGGGTGGATTTACCACTTTTTCTAGTTTTGGTTTGGAGACATTTCAATTATTACGTCAAGATCAAATGATGCTTGCAGGTGTTTATGCAATATCAAGTTTGATCATCGGTGTTTGTGTTCTTGGAATGGGGTATTACTTAACGAATTTGATGTTTTCTGCACAATAAAAAGAAGTCTAAGCATCTGGAGTGGACTTAGACTTCAATAAGGAGCTAAAAATAAATCACTTTTAATATTGTTAAAATTAACGTTTAAAACGCCCAAAACGTTTATTGAAGCTCGCAATACGACCGTCATTACTGGTTTGACGCATTTCACCTGTATAGAAAGGGTGTGAAGCGCTTGAAATATCAAGAGTCATATACGGATAAGTTTTACCTTGATACTCTTTGGTCTGTTGAGGCTGGAGTGTACTTCCAATCACAAAGTACACATCTGCATTGGTGTCATGAAAAAGTATATCTTGATATTGGGGGTGAATATCGGTACGCATAAAGGAACTCTCCAGTTGAATCGCATGATTGAAAATATGGTTATGTTATAATATAACAATTAATATTAATCAAGTGGAGGTTTTGTAACCAGAACATTCGAATGTTCATTTTTTCAAGATTCAAGATTCAAGATTCAAGATTCATTGAGTGAGGGTACAAGTTCCTCAAACAGGTCATTCAAGTTATCGTTCACTTTTAAATGAATCAAATTCCAATACTGCCCTGAAATAGTACGATTTACCATCAATGTGTCTGGGGATGGCTTGAAGGTGTCCCAATATTTAAGTGATTTTTTGACCAGTTTCACACCATCATGATGTGCTGAGTTTTCGGCAAAATCATATTGCGTCGTCAAGGGGCGAAGAAGTACTTCTAGCCATTCATGATAAAGCTCTACTGGAAAAACACCTTTTTCAGACAGCGCCTCTAATGCAGTTAAATGTTCTTCAATTGGTGCAATGTCGTGCTTTCGTCCAGCTCGAACCAAAGCTTTAAATCGTTCTACGATGTCAATCGAAAGAGTTTTCACACCGCCAAAATCATAAATGATCACGCTACCATCTTCACGGAATGCAAAGTTGCCTGGATGTGGATCGCAGTGAAAACGTTTTAAATAAAACATCTGTTGTCCTAAAGCACGGACTAAACGACGTCCCATTGTATTACGTGTTTGTTGATCCCATGTACTTGCGGTTTCAATATTTTCACCTTTCTCCAAACTCAAGGTTAGGATTCTACGGCTTGAATAGTCTGTAAATACATTTGGGATAATAATTTTTGGATCAAGTTTTTCATGAAAGGTTTTAAACACGTGTAAATTTTGTGCTTCGATCTCGTAATTGAGTTCTTCATGCAAGCTGTCTTGAATTTCTTGGAAAATACGATCTTGGAGCTTACGATCTACTTTCAATACACCCATCAAACGCAGGGCTAAGCGGACTTGTTTCAGGTCGCTTTCACAGGCTTCATCGACTCCTGGATATTGGACTTTAACCACCACTTCTTTTCCATTCGGAAGCGTTGCTTTATGCACTTGTCCAATAGAGGCTGCTGCAAATGGTTGTTCATCAAAGTGCTTAAAAATTTGATCAAGCGGTTTACCGAGTTCTTTTTCGACTTGTTGTTTAATTTGAGCAAAGGGCATCGCAGGCGCTTGGCGCTGTAATTTTGCAATTGCCTTGGCAACTTCAGGTGGAAAAATATCTTTATATTGGGATGCAATTTGTCCCACTTTCATCACTGCACCTTTCATTTCCCCTAAAGTGTCAGCGATTTGAATACCAATATCTTGAAAAAGCTTACTCCGTGCTTCATTTTTTTGATCTTCATCGGCATTAAAATTGCGAATCTTATTAGATACGGTTTTGCTTGCAATACTCGCCGTCATACCTGCGAGTTTCATAAAGCGACGACCGGGGGTGCTCGCATTGTTTGCCATCAGTAAAAATCCTCAGAGAAGGGTGGATTTGCATATTTGATCATAGGTGACAAATCGCATTATGCCTATTTGAAATTGTTAATGAGTTGTAAGTAAGTGAAAAATAACTGCAAAAAAATAAATCATTTTTTATGCAAAAGTAATCAGATTCAACCTAATAAAGAATCCAATTAATCGTATAAATCGAAGAACATTTTAATGATACGTTGATTATAACTTATACAGTATTTGAGCTTCATTCATGGGTAATTTAAATCAATCACATGCGCATTTTCCACATGGGTATAGCATACCAGCTTCCGTTTTTGAACAAGAGAAGCATGCACATATTATTCAATCTGATGCAGAGGCAATTCAGATTGCACAGCAATTGGCAGTAAATTTTGCTCAAGAAGCATCCCAGCGAGATCAAGAGCGCCGTTTACCGTTGACCGAAATTCAACAATATTCACAAAGTGGTCTTTGGGCGATCACTGTGCCGAAAAATTATGGCGGGGCTCAGGTCAAATACCGAACTTTGGCAGAGGTGGTGAAAACGATTTCGAGTGTAGACCCCTCTTTGGGACAAATTGCGCAAAATCACTGGGTTTTTGTGGAGCATATCCGCTTAGATGCCAGTGTTGCACAAAAAGGATTTTTCTTTGACTTACTATTGAAAGGGATTCGTCTTGGTAATGCCTTCTCCGAAAAAGGCAGTAAGACAGTCGCTGATTTAAAAACCACCATTCATAAAACGGAGCACGGTTATGAACTCAATGGACAAAAATTCTTTGCAACAGGTGCTTTACTCGCACATTGGATACCTACAGTTGCAGTGGATGATGCTGGCCTAGCTTATGCAGCTCTAATTCCTCGAGAAACAGTAGGTTTAACCATTATCAATGATTGGTCGGGTTTTGGGCAGCGAACTACCGCCAGCGGTTCAGTTGAACTCAATCAAGTGGTAGTCCGTGAAGAATATGTCGTACCCATTTATAAGGCCTTTGAAAGACCAACCCCAGCAGGGGCGATTTCACAATTTATTCAAGCCGCTGTTGATGCAGGCATTGCCCGTGGTGCGATTCAAGAAACGATCGACTATGTGAAACAACATGCTCGACCGTGGATAGATTCTGGACTAGAAAAAGCCAGTGATGATCCTTATACGATTGCCAACATTGGTGAATTAAAAATTAAATTACGTGCTGCAGAGGCTGTACTTGATTTGGCAGGGGATGCGATAGACGAAGCCATTACGCAATGCAATGAAGATATTGTGGCACAGGCAACCTTGCTGGTGGCAGAAGCTAAAGTGTTATCGACTGAAATTGCGATACTCGCATCCAATAAATTGTTTGAATTGTCTGGTGCGCGCTCGACCTTACAACATCTTAATTTAGATCGTCATTGGCGAAATGCACGTACCCATACCTTACATGATCCAGTACGCTGGAAATATAACATTGTGGGGAATTATTACTTGAATGGCGTGCTTCCACCACGTCATCCTTGGAGCTGAGATTCATTTTTTACGGTGATTAGAATCTTCAAAATACAAACGAAAAAAGTGCGAAGAACGCATTACAAATCGTTTCAGATATAAATGAGATAGAACCATGCCAAATACTCAAATTGATTATTCAGAATTATCAATTTCAGCACACTATGAATCGGTTGCTGAAAAATACCGTCCAATGTTTAGAAAGATCGCTGAAGGTACAGTACAGCGTGAAACAGAGATTATTTTACCTTTTGAACCGATTGAATGGTTAAAACAAGCAGGTTTTGGTGCTGTACGTGTGCCCGTAAAATACGGTGGTGCTGGTTTATCACTATCTCAATTATTCCAATTACTCACAGAATTAGCCAAAGCCGACTCAAATATTGTTCAGGCTTTACGTGGTCATTTTGCTTTTGTTGAAGATCGTCTGATTGCTCACCGAGATCAAAATCAACAACTTTGGTTCAATCGCTTTGTGCAAGGTGATTTGGTGGGAAATGCTTGGACAGAAGTTGGTTCAGTGAAGATCGGCGATGTCCTGACCCGTGTAACACGTAATGCTCAAGGTCAGCTTGAAGTGAACGGTTCTAAGTACTATTCAACGGGGAGTATTTTTGCAGATTGGATTGACTTATACGCCTATGACGATGTGAATCAGCGCCCTGTGATTGCTGCGGTGAATCGTCATGAACAAGGGGTCAGTGTGTTAGATGACTGGGATGGTTTTGGACAAAAAACCACAGGCAGTGGAACGCTTACATTAAATCAAGTGCCTGTAGATGAAGCTCATCTGATTGCATTTGAGGATCGTTTTAAATATCAAACCGCATATTATCAACAGTTTCATTTGGCGACTTTAACGGGGATTGCACAGTCGGCTGTTGAGTCATTTAGCCATGAAGTGCGTGAACGCAAGCGTATTTTTAGTCATGGTAATGCTGATTTGGCACGTCACGATTCACAAGTATTACAAGTGATTGGTCAGGCATCGGCACAAGCCTATGCCAGTGAAGCCATTACGCAAAAGGTTGCAGTTAGCTTACAACACGCTTATTTAAGTCACTTCGAATCTACAGATGTTTTAGAGCATCAAGCCAATGTTGCAGCTGAGTTAGAGTCTGCGCAAGGTCAGGTAGTGGTGTCTAAACTGGTTTTGGATTTGACCAGTCATTTGTTTAATGCGTTGAGTGCTTCGGCAAGTAGTCGTACAAAACAGCTTGATCGCTTCTGGCGTAATGCACGGACCGTTTCTTCACATAATCCAATTATTTACAAAGAAAAAGCCATTGGTGACTGGGAAGTGAACGGTGCTGACTTACCCTTTGTTTGGCAGATCGGAGCCAGTCCTGTTGCAGATACTCAGACGCAGAATCATACAAAATTTGCATAAAAGCTAAAATTGTCTGAAAACTGAAATCGTGTCAAAACCAGGTCTGCTTAGAAACCATCATTAAAAAACCGACTGATGACAGTCGGTTTTTTATGGACCTTTTCATCATTTATTAGATCTCTTTCAAAAATTAAAAGGGACAATGTTGAATGACCTGCTATAAACAAGGATTTAAAATTAAATCCTTGTTACCTGATCTCTATCCTCAGCACTTAAGGCTAGGGTTATTGGGGCGAGCAGTTATTAAATGATCGCTTTAATGCTCATGATTAAGCAATTTCTCCTAGGTAAGCACGTTGAATTTCACCTGATTCATAGAGTGCTTGAGTATTTCCAGAGATACGGATTGTCCCATTTTCAATGACATAGGCAGTATCTGCATAATCTAGAGCCAACTGGATATTTTGTTCCGCAATCAAAAAACTCAGTCCTTCATTTTTTTGTAAATGACGAATGAACTGAAATATTTCATGTGTGATCTTTGGTGCTAGACCCATTGAAGGCTCGTCCAATAAAATTAATTTGGGTTGTGTCATTAAGGCGCGGCCAATCGCTAACATTTGTTGTTCACCTCCCGATGTATATCCTGCAAGGGTATTTTTCTTATCTGCAAGACGAGGGAAGTGGTGATATATTTTCTCAAGTTGTTGTGCCAGTTTTTTTGCAGAAGGGCGATGTAAAAACGCACCTGTTCTAAGATTTTCATCGACAGTTAAATGTGCAAAACAATGTCGACCTTCTAAGACCTGAACTAAACCTTGTTTGACTAAATCGCTCGGGTCGGTATGCACAATGGACTTGCCATCATAACGAATTTCTCCATGAGAAATGGTTCCATTCTCTGAACCAATAAATTGTGAGATCGCTTTAAGTGTTGTACTTTTTCCTGCGCCATTCGCCCCAAGAAGGGCCACAACGGAATGTTGTGGCACAATCAAGTCGACGTGCTTTACTGCAAGAATACTTTGGTTATAAACAACTTCGAGTTTTTCAACTTCCAGTAAAGCCGCCATGATGTTTCCTCTTAGCTTTGTTCTGATGCACAGTCACGGATTTGAATACCTTGTTCTTTGGCATATTTCTGTGATGACTCTTCAATAATGGGACGTAAGAAAGTACGATCGGCTTGCACCCAATCACTGATGACATTCCACTTTGAACCATCCCATTGTTGGAAACGAACTGCGCCACCACCTTCATGATCTTCACATGACAGCTTCAAAGGTTGAACCAATCCCGTTGCACCAAGTTCTTTTAAGCGTTGATCATTTAAGTTCAGATTTTCAAACCCCCAGCGAACTTCTTCACCTGTTAAAGGGCGTTGACCAAATTTGGCTTGTGCGACACGAACCGCTTCAACATTGAGAATGCCATTGACCACACCCAGGTTGTAATACACTGTACCAAAGCGTGTGACATCGCTTAGATCAGACTGTTTTTGATCTATGACGAGTTGCTTGATGTCTTGAAGAACTTTGAAGTTTGTTCCAGAAGGATGCGTGGTAATCGAGATAAACCCTTTTGCTGCATTGCCTGCAGGAGCCGCGTCTTCTTCCGAGTTACTCCAAATATTACCAATCACTTTGTCGACTGGGTAACCGACTTTTTGTGCAGTTTTGAGTGCAACAGGATTCATGACACCCCAACCACGTAAAATCACCCAATCGGGTTGAATTCGACGAATGTTAAGCCATTGTGATTGTTGTTCATTACCTGGATGAGGGACTTCAATATGGTGTACTTTAAAACCATATTTTTTAGACAGCGCATCAATGACAGGAATGGTTTCTTTACCGTATGGAGAGCCGTGATAAAGCACCGCAATGCTCTTACCTTTTAAATTCGCAACACCCCCACTTTTTTCGCCCAAATAGTTAATGATCGCAGAAACCTCACTATACGGATTTAACTGTAATGGGAATACATAGGGGAAAACTCGACCATCAGTAGAGTCGGTACGACCATGGTTGATGGTGATAAGAGGAAGTTTATCTTTGGTTGAACGTTCAAGTGTCGCGTATGCGATACCGACTGAAAGCGGATTGGTCGCAGCGGCAGGTGTTCCATTTAGGCCCTTTTTCAGGCGTTCATAGCATTCAACGCCTTTCTCGACCACATATTCGGTTTCACATTCAGACCAAACCAATTTCACGCCATTAATACCGCCTTGTGCATTAATCGATTTCATATAGTCAATAAAGCCACCATAGAAACCTGTTCCACCTGCTGCATAAGGCCCTACGCGATAGCTTTGCAAAGGGAAATATTGCGCTTTACTGTCTGAAAGTTCACGGGTCTGATTGGCTCGTGCTGTTTCAGAGGCTGGGTTTTTCGCTTCAGGCTGTGTTTTTTGCGCATCTGTTTTCATATTGGATGTAAGCAAAACAATAATCGCCAAGATGACGGCAATGCTAATCAACCAAAACCACAATAATTTAAATATTTTCATTTGGATTCTCTTATTTAATCGTATTGTTAATGACGTAAAGGCCATACTCTTAACCGTCTATACAAACGTGTGTATAGACGAGCAATTCCTTCGGGTTCCTTAATCAGAAAATAAATAATTAAGACCCCGAATATAATTTTTTGAATATTTTGTAATAGTGCTTGGTCGAAGCTTTGCCCAAAAAAGCTACTGCCGATTAAGCTCAAAACGATAGGTAAAAGCACAATAAACGCCGCCCCAAAAAAACTCCCTGCCAAGCTGCCTAAACCACCAATAATGATGATGAATAAAATCTGAAATGAGCGATTAAGGTCTAAGCCATCAGCTTCGACGGTTCCTAAGTAGGCAAAAGCCCACAGTGAGCCGGCAATACCGAGATAAAAGGAGCTTATAGCGAAAGCCAAAAGTTTTGTTTTTACGACTGGCACACCTATACTGATCGCAGCCGTTTCCATATCACGAACCGCTTGAAAGTTACGTCCGTGTTGGCTGTTGAGTAAATTTCTGGCTAGAAAAGTAAGACCGACCACAATGCCTAGTGTGAGTAGATAGTGTCCAACAGGTGAATTGAGTGAAATGCCCAATATGTCAAAGTGAGGTGCAGTAATCACACCTGAAGCGTTGTAATTGGTAAACCATCCGTATTGGGTAAAAAGCCAAGGCACAAAAAACTGGGCTGCAAGCGTAGAGACAATTAAGTAAAAGCCTTTGATTCTTAAACTGGGTAAGCCCACCAGAATGCCGAAAATCGCAGCGATCAGTCCACCCAAAAATATACTGATCAATAAAGGCAGTTGGGGAATACGCAATTCTAAGTTATAGGTTGCAAATGCCCCGACAGCCATAAAAGCCGCTGAACCTAAAGAAAGCTGTCCGGTATAGCCAGTTAAAATGTTGAGTCCTAATCCAGCCAGTGCTAAAACCAAATAAGGCACCAAAATCGCATTAAATACGTAGTCATTTCCTACAAAAGGAATGAATAGAAATGCCACTGCTAATGCAAACCAGAACAAAATGCGATGTTGTTGTATTTTAAAGATGTGTTTTTCATCTTGATAATTCAGAGCGAACTGACGTGCTTGTGAAAATAAAAACATGGCTAGACCCTCGCGACTTGTTGTTGCCCAAATAAACCTGTTGGACGGACCAATAAGAAAGCAATGGCAAGCAGATAGGGAAACCAGTTTTCAATACCCGAACCGATGATGGCACCCAAATAAATTTCAGCGAGCTTCTCTGTTGCCCCAATAATCAATCCCCCTACAATTGCGCCTGATATGGATGTAAATCCCCCAATAATCAGTACGGGTAATGCCTTAAGTACAATGAGTGATAATGAAAACTGAACGCCCACACGCGCGCCCCAAAGTAAGCCTGCAATCAATGCAACAAAGCCTGCAACCGTCCAAACCATAATCCAAACATGATTGAGTTTGATGCCCACCGACTGTGCCGCTTGCGGATCATCGGCCACAGCACGAAGCGAAATACCAAAACGAGTTTTGCTAAAGAGTAGGGATAAAATAATGACCAAAGTACCTGCGATTGCGGTCGCAAATAAATCAAATTTGCTGAGCATGATGCCGTGAAAATCAATAGGGACATCTGCAATGCCAAGGTCTAAGCCATGTACTTGAGTCCCCCAAACTGTTTGTGCAACCCCTTCAAGCACATAGCTTAAACCTAAGGTTGCCATGAACAGCGTAATGACTGAACGATTAATCAAATGCCTCAAAATCAAAGCATCAATGAGCAGCACAATAACAAAAATTACGAATAATGTGACCATGAAAGCCACGGCAAAAGGCACACCTCGTTCAGTTAAATTAACAAAAGTGAGTGCTGCAAAAAGTACCATGGCACCTTGGGCAAAATTAAAAACGCCTGATGCCTGATAAATAAGCACAAAGCCGACGGCAACCAATGAATACATTACTCCAGCTAAGGTGCCACCGAGTAAA
The DNA here is from genome assembly GCF_059515845.1 of Acinetobacter sp. CY79. Taxonomy (NCBI): domain Bacteria; kingdom Pseudomonadati; phylum Pseudomonadota; class Gammaproteobacteria; order Moraxellales; family Moraxellaceae; genus Acinetobacter; species Acinetobacter sp. CY79. Next base: position 87,733 of record NZ_JCAKMY010000012.1, on the reverse strand, counting down.
ACTTCCAAGAAAAATGACATTGAATAAATCTCTTATTTTTTTAGATCAAATATGAATCGTGGGTGTATGGGCTCGGTATGCTTTAACTGGCTTGAGCCTGAGCAATACCCAAATAGGCACTTAATACTTCTGGATTCGCTTGAATTTCAGCCGGTGTACTGTCCGCAATTTTCTTGCCATAATCTAAAACAATGACGTGATCTGAAATATTCATGACCACAGATAAGTCATGTTCGATCATCAAAATGGTGATGCCGAATTGTTGATTAATACGTTTTACAAATTTTGCAATATCTTGTTTTTCATCATGGTTCATCCCAGCCATAGGTTCATCTAAAAGCAGTAACGTGGGTTCTGAGACTAAAGCACGGGCTAATTCGACACGCTTTTGTACGCCATAAGATAATGTGGAAACCATACTGTCGCGATGCAGTTGAAGATCAAGTAGAGCCAGAATTTTTTCAACGGCTAAACGTTGTAAATTTTCATCTTGTTTAATCGATGGCAAGCGCAATAAAGCCCCAATCAGTGGATAATGGCTCTGTAAAATCCGACCTGTTAAAACATTATCTAAGACGGACATTTGCTTAAATAATGCAAGATTTTGAAATGTACGTGCGATACCCAAATGCGGTGAGTGCTTTGCTTTGTAACGCTGAAGTAATTTTCCTTGAAAGAAAATTTGTCCCTGCTGAGGATGATAAATCCCATTAATAGTGTTAATGACGGAGCTTTTCCCCGCGCCATTCGGACCAATCAAGGCACAAATCTCGCCCTGTTTTACTTTAAGACTCAGATCTCTTAAAACCTCAGATGCAGCAAAAGACAAATGTATATGTTCAAGGATGAGTACGTCTTCATGGGTGATGGGGATGGACATGCAACTCTCCATAAGCTGAATGATGATTGAATGTTGTTAAGTCGCTTGATGGATCATTCTTGAGATCAAACTGCTTGTTTTTCCAATAGGTTTGAGACTGCCAAGAAGACAGTTTGATGCCTAAACGTTGATAAAATTGACGCGTTCGCGCTGAGCTTGATTCACCGACAACAATTGCAGTACGCAAATTTGAAAAGCCTAATGAAGCCAAAATAGATTGTTTAAAAAATGCATTGAATAATTTTTCAAATGGCCCAGACGTGTCGGACTGTTGACTTGAAAAATTGCTATGCCAATTTTTTAAATTTGGAAAGATTTTAAACATCCAGCTGTTTGGGTTAGGCAGCTTCTGCTGCACAATATTTTCAACCCGTGCATAGGTCGATGATGTCCCCATGATCAATGTCGGAGAAATCATCTGACGGTCTTGATCACGAGTTTCGAAATTTTCAGGAATATTCAGACAAAAGCCTGCGATTAGCCAACTCGTAAACAAATAACGAATATGATCATGACTGGTAAAACCACGAGTAATAAATGCCTGTTCGTCATGATTGAGATGATGGGTTTCAATCAAATTTTCTGCTTCTTCAATCAAGCTTTGAGCATGATAAAATGCATAAAAATGTTGACCATTTTGAAACTTGTGGAAAATGAATGCGATGTGCTTTTCATCAAATTCATTTGTTTCGGCTGGATGTTTAAGAGCTTTGTTATCTGGTTGACTAAATTCAAGATCATCAAACTGATTTATTCTGTCTAAAATGGAATAAGTACGATCGAGCTGTCTGGGATTTAAACGGTTATCTTGCAAATAAAAAATGATGCTATTTAAATTGAGCGTCGGATTCAGCCCCAGTGTTGTTTGATCATCGAGTTGTTTCAAATCTTCAATGAAAATCAAATCAGGTTGGATGATCTGGAGTGATTGAGATAGATTTGAATCGTGTTGTTGTTGTTGTTGTTGTTGTTGTTGTTGTTGTTGTGAGTCAATCAACTGAACAGAAATCCCTAATATCTGTGACGCAATGCTGAACGCGAAAAAATGCACATTTGGAGCACTTGAAATCAGGAGGCTTAGATTTTTCTCGCTTTCAAAGTCACTTTTAAATTCATTTAAAACCGCGACATATTTTTGAAAGACGTGAGCTAAATCTAGCCATGTCCATTCCTGCCAAATCCCGAGTTGCTTATGGCGTAATGCAACCTTTTGCGCTTTGGACTGAACATTTTTAGCAAAAATAGAAACTAAGCTTTGTGTAGAAGCAGACATAAACTGAATAACTCTAAAAATAGTGATCTTCAAAAATAGTGATCTTTAAAAATAATGATCTTTAAAAATAATGATCTTTAAAAATAATGATCTTTAAAAATAATGATCTTTAAAAATAATGATCTTTTTCAAAAATGCCTCATTCAAAAATGCGACAACATGGATTTACCATTTCATTTTTTATGCCAGTTTTTTTATTTAAATAACTTCAACGGCTTAGTGTTTTTTTTATTTTAACTGGTGATTTATCAACATATTTTTCTCAAGCACATGTTGCTTTTTAAACAGTTGTTTATGGCTAGATTGAATAAGTTTTAGACTTTTTGAGATGAGGCTGTGACTGTCAGAATTTAATTTTACTTTGAACATCACTTTGAACATGATCAAAAAAATATGTCTTTTTTCAAAAATGCTGTGTTGTTGAATTTTAAATGGATTGTTGGAATATCAACAATGGAGGATCAGTATAGCGTTCTAAATTCAATATTTTATTATTAAAATTTTATTTAAGTTAAATATATCAATCATTTATTGTTTTATTTTTTGTTGGTATGCTGTTTACAAAGGACATCCCAAGTCATTTTTAATCTTAAAAAATCAAGGCTTAAAACATTTAAATAAATGATGGGATTTTAAAATTTTATGAATAAGTTTAGAACTTTATCAGCAACATTGCTTATTTCAACACTCTCCATTTCAAGTTATGCCGTCGACTTAGATTCAGGTGATTATGATGCGGCACCTTTTTCCTCAATGAAAAAGCAGACCTACCTGCAGGACTTTTTTATAGTGATGCAGGTGATACCGAAGTGAAAGGTGTGGATGCTGATAGCACGACACAATCCAAATTTTGGTTAGGTGGAGGATATTCTCCAACTGCGACAACCCATCTGTTGCTGACCTGTAGACGCGATATTGATGTGGAAAATGGTTTCAAAGAAGACAATCGCGTGAATTTTAGATTTTTAAAAATATTTTGATTTAAAACCATGTCCTGACTTACTACGTTAGGAAGATGCAGAAGCAATGCAGAACCGATGCAAAATACAGGCGGTATTTGAACCCGTAGAGCGCCTTTTTTCCAGCATTTCAAATAAAGTGAAATAACAATTTAGGTGTTTTGTTCAATATTAAAATGTCGTCTTTCATGCAAAAGGTGATGTCGTTTTAATAAAGTTCGGATGACATTGCGCGTGATGCCTAAAAGCTCGGCTGTTTTGACTTGGTTTTGATAACAGTAATCATATGACGTCGCAATAATCATACTTTCCAAATGATCCCAAATGTTTTCAGGAATGTGAGAAGAAGAAAATATTTTTTCTAACTGTGCTTCAATAATGTCATAAGGGCTTAGGTCACATTGATCCAATTTTGCAGATGCTACTGGAATATATTCAAAATTTTCAAAAATTTTATTGAACTTTAAATGTTCTTTTTTAATGGTATTTCCTTCGGCAACCAATACCGCATAGTGTGCGATATTTTCAAGCTCACGAATATTACCTGGCCAAGGATAACGATATAACAGTGCGATTGCCGTTGATGATATCTTGAGCGGTTCAATGCGTTGGGCCTTTTTGCTGTAGAGATCAATAAAGTGTTGAAATAAAGGTAAAATATCACCTTGTCGTTCTCGCAGAGGTTTCAGTTCTAATTGAGCAATATTGATTCGAAACAATAAGTCTTGTCTAAACCTTTTCGCACTCACTGCTTGATCCAGATCAATGTTGGTTGCGGTGAGTAGCCGAACATGAATGGGAATTGCCTGTCTTGCACCGACACGAACCACCTCTTTTTCTTGCAGTACACGCAGTAATTTGACTTGTAATTTCAGTGGTAAATCACCAATTTCGTCTAAAAAAAGCGTTCCGCCGTCTGCTGATTCAAACCAACCTTTACGCTGTCCAGTTGCACCGGTAAATGAACCTGCTTCATGTCCAAAGAACTCGCTTTCAGCCAACTGATCATTGATTGCACTACAGTTCACCGCCAGAAAAGGACCTTTACGCCCACTCAATTCATGTATATGTCGTGCCACTAACTCTTTGCCTGTACCTGTTTCACCTCGAATTAAAATCGGAGCATCACTGGGGGCTAATCGTTCGATCAGATGGAACAGTTGCTGTGAAATAGGATCATGAAATACAAATGCTTTTGCACGAATAGTATGCGGTTGAGCATTGTTGCCATCTAAAGATAAGATGCGAGTGGTCGCATTATTCATGATTGAACCAGATTGATGAATTGTGATTTGGTTTAAATATTAAGCGATAGTTGATGTGTGATTTATATCAATTTTTCGCAAGTTTATATGTTTTGTTTATTATAGAAGTACTTTATTTATTCGATATACAAAAAATGAGCCTGATCATTCAGGCTCTATTTTAGATTCTAAGCAGGTCGATCCATCATCACTCAATCCTGCTTTACATCATTTTAAAAATTTTTTTAAGCGTGGGGTGATGAGGCTTCTAAGCGTTTATTATTCATATACAGTCGTGTGAGTAAGAGCACACATGCAATGCTTAAACCGACAATCAGTCCAATCCACACACCTGCAGGTCCCATATCAGTAAAGCGAGACAAATAAACACCCACAGGGAAGGCGATGACCCAATATGCAATCATGGTGATCCACATAGGACCTTGAGTATCTTGCATACCACGAAGACATCCTGCGGCACTGATTTGCCATGCATCCATCAGTTGATACGCCACAGCAAATAGAACGAGATAAACCGCAATTTGAGTCACGACTGCGTCAGATGTATAAAGCGCCACGATTTGATGTCTGAACACCCACAGTAAAATCATGGTCATCAATGCCAAAATGGTAGCTGTTGCCAAACCAATCCATTGCACTTTGCGCATAGCCCCCCAATTTTGCTCTCCATAATAAGTACCAATACGGATGGTCAACGCAATCGCAAGTGACATGGGAATCATAAACAGTTGTGAGGTAATCGAGATGGCAATTTGGTGTGCAGCCACGATGGTTTCGCCCAAAGGACTTAAAACAATTGCAGCAGTACTGAAAATACTCACTTCAAAGAAAATAGCTAAACCAATAGGAAAGCCGAGCATTAAAATACGTTTTAGCCAATAAGGATTAATTTTCTCACAATGGGTCAGCGGTTGCGTACTTTGGTAAACCTTATTTTTAAAAATATAAATTGCCAGTGTAATAAACATCATCCATTGCAAGATCGCTGTTGCAAAACCACAGCCAGCACTACCTAAAGCAGGAATTGATCCTAAACCATACATAAAGAGATAGTTCATCGGAATCAGCACCAATAGCGACAATAAGCTGATGACTGTCACAGGTCGAGGATGTCCAATGGCTTCAGAATAGCCACGCAATGCTGCATACATCGTCACTGCAGGCATACCAAAACCAATCGCATGTAAGAACAACCCGGCTTTAGGTTGTAATGATTCAGGGACGCCTAGAATCGGTAGGGTTGCAGGGAGTAGTTGCAAAATTAATCCCGCGATAATCCCCAATACCAAAGCGACCCATAAAGATTGACGTGTAATGGTCGCGATTTTTTCAGGTGTTCGAGCACCATATGCTTCAGCAACCAGAGGTGTGGTTGCAATCATGATTCCACTAAAAAGTAGCATCACAGGAATCCAAAGACCCACACCCACTGCAATAGCAGCAAGATCTGTAGCAGAGAGATGCCCCGCCATAATGGTATCAATTAAACCCAAACCTGCTTGAGAAAATTGGGTAATCAAAATGGGGATCATCAAATGGAATAGTTTTTTTAATTCATAGCTCAATGATGTCGCAGATGAAACATTAGACACAAAAAGTACTCATATATTTTATGTGCTTAGATGTAAGGTTTAGCGTTGTAAAGTGAGAAGCACACCAATAAAAATCACCACGCCACCCAGTAAGCGTTGCCCATTAATCGGTGTTTGATCAGCCCCTAAAAAACCAAAATGATCGACGATCATAGAAGTTAGAATCTGTCCAAAAATAATTAAAGCGGACAATGTCAGAAAGCCTAAATGGGGAGCAGTATATAAACTCATACTGATCGCATAAACACCAAGTAATCCGCCGATCCACAAATACCAAGGGATTTGTGAGATCAGTTCAATACTTGGTTTTTCCACTTGTTGAAAAAACACCATGACGGCGAGCAGTATTGTACCAATGAAAAATGATAAAAGGGCAGCTTGTAAGGGTGAATGTAAAAATTCGCGAAGTTGTGTATTGATCGCTGTTTGAATGGACATAGCAATGCCAATTCCAAAGGCGAGCGGCAAAAATAAGAGCAAATGGTTCGATATTTTCAACATGCTTATTTCTCACTTATTGCTTATAAATTACTCTAAAGTAAATTTAAAACAATATCGGCAGTGTAGTGATGTAGACATGTTAAAATGTGATTTTGAAATTTTTGAGCTTGTTCCTTGGCTGATTTAAATCCTTTATCTATTCCTTTGTCTCTATATATCCATATGCCGTGGTGTGTGCGTAAATGTCCATACTGCGACTTCAATTCTCATGCAGTGCCGAACGGTGCGTTAACTGTGGAGCTTGAACAGGAATATTTACAGGCTTTGGTTGAGGACTTTAAAACGCAGGTTAATTTTACTCAAGGTCGCCAAATTCATAGCGTCTTTATTGGTGGGGGAACACCATCGCTTATTTCAGCAGTAGGCTATCAATGGTTGTTCGAACAACTCCAAGCCATCATTCCTTTTGAAGATGGCTGTGAAATCACTTTAGAAGCCAATCCGGGTACAGTGGAACACGATCCGTTTGCCGATTATTTAGCGGTAGGGATCAATCGATTGTCGATCGGAGTACAAAGTTTCGATACTGATCATTTAAAGAAATTAGGTCGAATTCATTCGAATAACGATGCGATTTCTGCGATTAAGAATGCGCATGAGGCAGGCTTTGAGCGTATTAATGTGGATTTAATGCATGGTTTGCCAGAGCAGTCACTTGAACAGGCGCTTTTAGATTTAAGGCTTGCGGTGGAAAGCGGGGCAACGCATATTTCTTGGTATCAATTGACCATTGAACCCAATACGGTGTTCTTTAGAACTCAGCCCATTTTACCTGTAGATGAAGTGCTTGAAGACATCCAAGAGCAGGGTGAGGCATATTTGAAAGCCAATGGTTTCATCAATTATGAAGTATCCGCTTGGCGTAAAGAAAAGCCATCTGCGCATAATTTAAATTATTGGGAATTTGGAGATTATCTGGCGATTGGAGCAGGAGCACATGGCAAAGTCACTCTGAAAGATGGTGTTTATCGTTTTCAAAAAACCCGCTTGCCCAAAGATTATCTCGCCAAAGTTCCTGCTGAAAACTTACAGTTCAAAAAAATTGAAGCTGAGGAAATGCCTTTTGAATTTATGATGAATGCATTGCGTTTGAATCATGGTGTAAAGGCTAAAATTTATACAGAACGCACAGGATTAAGTCTGTCTGATTTAGAAGAGAGGCTAAGATCTCTTCGTCAAAGACAGTTGATGGTGGATGAACAGGATCATCTTGCTTGTACTGAGCAAGGGCATATATTCCTCAATTCAGTGTTGGAAGAATTCTTATAAAGGCTGAACTGAATGTAAGGAATTGATGAAGAAATCTGTTGCTACGTTAAAATTTATACTTCGAATGTAAGCAAACCTGATTTTATCGACATCTGTTGAGAGAATGATCAAATACATTTTTTAATTCTTTCAAGGTGATGACATGAAATATTTTTTAACAACCGCATTATTAGGTTTTGCACTGGTTGGTTGTGCAGACAAGAAAGAAGCGACTACCCCGACTTCTGCTGAACAAGCGACGAGTCCCGCTACATCAACAAATACAGCAACTAACACAGCAACTAATATAGCAAATAATGAAACAGCAACTGCGATCGAGCAAACAGCCCAAGCAGAACAAGAGATTCACTTTACAGGACCTAACGATCTTACGATCGGATTAAAAACCACTGATAATTTTGAAACAGCACAGTTAACGGATAATTCGGATCAAACCTATCAACTCAAACGCGTTGTTTCAGGGAGTGGAATTCGATTGGCAAATGAAGCGGGTGTCTCAATCCACTTTAAAGATTTTAATGGTATAAAGGAAGGTACTGTTGAGCTTGTGAAAGATAAGCCCATTGAAATTAAAGAATTTAAAAAGTAAGCTGAGTGACAGATCTGTAATTTAAAAATAGTCATTTCAATAACGATAAGTTAAAGCACAGTAATTTAAAGATGAGCTTTAACTATTTGAAAATAAGTCATTTATGCTTTATTTCTGAATGCTGTTAGGAATGAGAGACTTCAAGTTATAAAATTTGAAGTCTTTTTATTTGAGCGATATCTTCTAAGGTGGCGGTGTTTGGGATTTGGTGGCAAACCAACATAGAATTGCGCCTGCAGTCACCATAAATACACCTTGCCAGAAGGCAAAGGACAGTGATGTTTTTAACAGGATTGCAGCGATCACAGCGGATAGCACAGGTGTGAAATAGGATGCACCCGCAAGTAAGGTCAGATTGCCTGAAATAATTCCAACATTCCAAGCGGCGTAGCCTAAACCTAATGCACCCGCAGCCATAAATAGCATCATGCTAGATTGGTAGGTGAAATGTAGTGTTGCTTCACCTATGAATAAATACTTAATCCAGAGTACAACCGCGGCGAGGGCAAAGAATAAAGTCACCACATTTTTGCCTTGCGACATTTTGACGGTAATGGAGCAATAGGCGGCCCAAATCATCGCAGCCAGGAAGGCAAGTCCATAACTGATCGGATTTAGTCGTACATTTTGGTACATCTGCATTGGCTCAAATCCAGCCTCGCCACCTAAAACCCAGCAAATGCCGACTAAAGCTAAAATACAGCCAGGAAATATCAAGACATTACTTTTGACGTTATTAAAGATGATCGCAAAAATTAGGGTAAACGTCGGCCAAAGATAGTTCACCATACCCACTTCAATCGCTTGGAGATTATTTTGTGCATAACCAATGGAAAGGGCAAAACACAACTCATAGCTGACGAACATTAGGCTACCCCACCATAGATATGGCTGAGGTACAGTAGATAGTTTAGGTAGTCCAACAGTCATCCATAAGATAACTGAGGCAACACTATAAATGAGCGCTGCTCCACCTACGGCTCCAAAGCTTTCACTGACACTGCGGATAAGACCGACATTGGTACTCCAAAAGAGAATCGCAGTCAGACCAATCAAGGTCGCCATTTTCCGATTGAGCGTTGGCAATGCATTTAAAATCATAGAGCGACTCATCCAATGGGTGAAGTATTTTTAACCGCATTTCTCCTTAATATATGTGGGATAAATCAAAATAGATAGGGATCAAATTTACTATTTTACAAGTGCTTGAGCTTCAATATAGTGTTTTAAATGATTCGCCATCTCCCATTGAGAACCTATAAAACGATACAGTGCTTCAACTTCAACTTTGGTTGAACCCTGAATAAATTTTTCATCTAAAGTAACCTCAATGGTACGTTCAAATTCAGTCGTTTTGGCGTCAATACGCTCAAACTCGTAAGTAATTTTTGAGTGAATCGGAATTTGCGCGAATTGCTCAATTCCAGCAATGACGAACTTTTTATTTTTTTCAAACTCAACCACATGCCATTCATTGGTCCAGTTTTTAATTCCTGAGATTGGACTGGCGATGGATTCTTTAAACACGGTGTTTTTTCCAACTTTAATATTTTTTGGCTCGATGGCTTGAGTCACACCTTGATTAATCTTAGGCCATTGATTGACATCAGTTAAGATTTGAAAAACTTCATCTACTGGACGTTGAATCTTAACTTCAGCAGATCCGCTCGCACTGTAATTTAAGTTTTGAGTTGAATAAGTAGCTTTGTTTGTTGGATTCTGAGTATCTGTTTTGGCATAGCTGAATGTACTAAACATGAGGCTACTCAATGTAAATGTAGTAAACATCGATGCGATGAGTATCTTATTCATATGATTAACTCTTCAATTAAAGGTTTTGTTTTAAAAAGGAAACATTTTTAATGAACAGCAAAATATGACTGGGACACTTTTATTTAGCTGTTATTTTTTTGTATAAACATGAGATTGTTTAACGTATAAGCAATATACCTCAATAAAAAAGACCGCATTAGCGGTCTTTTTTATCATATTAGTAATACTAAGGATTAGTAATCAAAGCTAAAGTGTTCAGGCGCAAGTGAAGTCAAAGTCTTCGATGGATTGACCATAGATTCAGCATGACCTTGCGTACGAGGCAACAAACGTTCGAAATAGAAATCTGCAAGTTTGATTTTAGCTTTATAAAACTCAGGTGTTTCAGAACCTTCACCTGATGCTAATTTTGCAGAAGCAACCGCAGCTTGTTGAGCCCAGTAGTACGCCATCATCACATAGCCAGAGAACATCAAATAGTCTACAGATGCAGAAGATACGATGTCACGGTCTTTACGTGCTGCAAGCATGATACGAACAGTTAACGCATTCCATTGAGCACATGCTTTGGTCAAGTCCCATGCAAAACGACGCATGTATTTGTTACGTGCATGTTGACTACAGAATTTTAAGATTTCAGCGGTATAGTCACGAACCACTTTACCTTTAGAAGACAAAAGCACTTTACGACCGATTAAATCAAGCGCTTGAACACCTGTTGTACCTTCATACAACGTCGAGATACGTGCATCACGTACGATCTGTTCCATACCATGTTCTTTGATATAACCGTGACCACCAAAGATTTGCATACCGTGATTTGCTGCTTCTAAGCCAAGTTCGGTTAAGAAACCTTTAAGAATTGGGGTATAGAAACCCAATTTATCATCGTAATCATTGAATTTAGCCTGATCACCTTGAGCTAAAGCATCTGTCATTTTGTCTGCAAGCTGTGCAGCATGATAGATCATTGAACGGCCGCCTTCAGCAATCGCTTTTTGTGTCATCAACATGCGACGTACATCAGCGTGGTGAATGATTGAATCCGCGACTTTCTCAGGTTCTTTTTTACCTGAAAGTGCGCGCATAGACATACGTTCTTTTGCATATGGTAAAGAGCCTTGGAATGCCAATTCAGCATGCGCTAAACCTTGAACCGCTGTCCCAATACGTGCAGTGTTCATAAAGGTAAACATGGCATGTAAACCTTTATTCTTCTCACCGATCAAGTAGCCAATCGCTTCATCGAAGTTCAATACCGCTGTCGCAGAAGCACGAATCCCCATTTTGTGTTCAATTGAACCACAAGTCACAGGATTACGTTCACCGACACCACCATCTGCTGTTGGAATGAATTTGGGTACAATGAACAATGAAATGCCTTTTGTTCCTGCAGGTGCATCTGGTAGGCGAGCAAGTACAATATGAATAATGTTTTCAGTCAGATCATGTTCACCTGCCGAGATGAAAATTTTCGTCCCTGAAATTTTGTATGCACCATCTGCTGTCGGTTCAGCTTTGGTCTTCACTTGACCTAAGTCTGTACCACATTGAGGTTCAGTGAGACACATCGTACCTGACCAAGTGCCCGCAGTTAGATGAGGCATATAAGTATTTTTTTGCTCTTCAGTACCAAACTGCATGATGGTATTCATACAGCCCATACTTAAACCTGGATACATGGTAAATGACCAGTTCGCCGTTCCCATCATTTCTGATTTAACCAAGTTCAAAGACATGGGTAGTCCTTGACCGCCGAACTCTTCAGGATAGGACAGCCCTTGCCAACCACCTTGAACAAATTGGTCATAAGCTTCTTTAAAGCCTTTTGGCGTTGTGACTTCACCGTCTTTAAAGTGACAGCCTTCTTCATCACCTGATTGATTCAGTGGTGAGAGAATATTTTCACAAAAGTCTGCTGCACCTTCGATGATCATATCAATCGTGTCTGAATCTGCAGATTCGCCGTTGCTTAGCGTTTTGTAGTGCGCAGGATAGTCAAAGACTTCATTCATTAAAAAACGAATATCACGGACAGGCGCTTTATATGCTGGCATTTAATAATTCCCAAATCTGTAAATATTAAAAATATTCAATTGTTAATCAGAGTATGAGCTGAATTGCCAAAAAAACATTGATGTTGCACCAGTAAAAAAATGTCAGAAAAGCGAATTGGTAGAATAAATCATCACTTTTATGTCGCCTATTTGTTAGACTACTCGTGTGATTTTTTTGTTACTGTCACATCAAAATAAACTATAAATAACTAAGGTTTCTAACGAATATCATGCGATTAAAATATTTATCACTTTGTTTATTAGGGTTGAGTATCAGTGGTTGTAGTCAACATGTCATTAAATCCAATACACATAATAATTTAGCACTATCAGAACAGGCGACTCAAGGACTCAATGCTTTATTTGAAAATTCCAGTTATGACCTGAAAGGTCAGTTCTCAATTCAAACGGATTTAAAGTTTGAACAGGAAGAAAAGCAGCAGAAAAAACAAGAAAAGCCAATTGGACCTGTATTAGATCCACAACTTAAAAAGCAAATTGGTCAATTGATCAGAACCCAAAATATCCCATTTAGCCAAAAAGAGAAGAAAGTGCTGTATCAGGCTTTGGCAGAAAAAAATGATATTTCAGAAGATGATTATGGTGATCGTTATGAGGGGAGTTCACCTAAAACTCAAATAGCACAATCTCTTGTCAATGTTTTGAATGACTTGCAGTTTAGCTACAACGGTTCGGTTCATTTTAGGCAGAAATTGGCTGCTTTAACTTTGCAGTTAAACTATCAAAAACCGACTTTACAGATTCAGGCTCAACTACCGATGGTGGTTGATTTTAATGAACATAAATTTTATACCAATTATTTTGCGATCATGCCGTTTATGGTGAATCGTGATAGCCAAGGACGTTTGGCATATATCGATTTTTCAAAACATAAAGAGACTTTTGCAAAAGTTGATCTTAAAAAGTTTGCCGAATACCTAAAGCAAATGAATGCGGTGACCTACACACTGGCAGATGCAAATCAAGTCCATACCGTGGGATTGACTCAGGATGAGAAAGCCCAAGGTGCATTGAAAAAAATCCGTTTTAGTGGCGATTTAGATACCATTCATACTCAGCTTGAACTCTATGATTATGTCAACGAGATTTACTACACCGAGCAAGTGAAAGGCGAGCAGTACAGCGAGGATAGTCAAAGCGGTGAAGACGAGACAGCTTCAGAAGCTGTAGAGGCAGCAACAGAGGCAGCAGATGCCGCTGCTATGGCTCAGGCAGCGTACGAGTCATCTACTGATGCCGATGAAGAGGGTAAAGCATATGCATCATCTGAGCGTGTTTATCAGCTGATCAATGAAAAAATGCACAGTTTGATGTATCACGAACATGATCATGGTGCTGAAAATGAAGACAGTTCTGAATATGAGTCGGATCAAACGGCTTATGTTGATACAGCAGAGACTGCAACTGAAGCGGCTGCAAATGCTGTGGATGCCGCAGCTGATGCAACAGGTTCGGTGAGTTCAGAGCATCACCATGATGAAGCAGTTGATGCAACAGCAGTTTCTTTAGAAGACTTAGAGGAAACTGATGGTTCAGAGCATAATGAAGAATATGAAGAGTCTAGAACGCTCTCAGAAGAAATCTGTGAAGCCTTAGTGAGAACAAAAAATGTTCCGATTGGTAAGGTGACACTGTGTATGGACTACCAAGATGTTCGAGTTATTCCAAGTAATGATGACGTTCAGGAAAGTGACGATGCAATAGCTGTTTCCGAAGAAGCGATTTCTGAGGAGGGTTCAGCAACAGTGCTTGAGCAACTTAAACCATTGTTTAAGCCATACCAATCACAACAGCTTATTGATGCTCAGCAGTTTAAACAATTATGGCAAAAGCATGAGTCTGAGATTAAAAAAGTCTTAGCAGAGCATCAAACTGCAACAACCAGTGTGGTGATCGATCTTACTTTAGATCCAAAAGGTCGCGTACAGAATATTGATTATGATATGGCATTTACTGAGTCCGATTTTGGCAAGCTTAACTTCAAAAGCACCAATCAAATTTCAAATTATGGAAATGCGACAGCCATTGATCGACAGGCTTTGAAACAGGCTCAATCCATTGAGGAAGTCAGTAAAGGCTCTTTACTTGAAAATGCGATCAAGGGAGTATTGGCACCGATTACTGGTGAGTCCCGTTCAGTAGCTGCGCAGGATGCAGTTGATGCAGCGGCTTTAGCTACAATTGAAGCAAGTGAGACAGAAGCCGATATCGAGTTACCTGATTATTTGAGTACTGTCGCATTGCAAAGTTATAAGCGCCATCAATCCGAAGTGAAAGCCTATCAAGCGGCTTTCGTTGTAGCCTTTGCCGGATACCGTGCTGAATACCTCAAATATTATTCTGCAAAAGCCTTAGATGAAATTTCAGAGATCTATGCATATCAATTTGTAGAGGATTTAGAACCACCTAAAGGGCAGGCTTTAAAACGTTTAAACCAACTTCGTGAAAAACATGCGCTGAAAAGTGGACATGATTTTGATGGTTTAGGTTCAACGGTGAATGAATACGTACAGGACGGTATTGCAGATTATAAAAAGCAATTAGAGTGGAATGAGCTTAAAAAGAAATATAAAACTCAACAAGCGATCTTTGCACAGCTCTATCTGCAAAAATATATCGATATTTATGATGTAAGTGAGTCTGATAAAGCAAGTTTGATTCAGGCTTCTCAAGTCTATGCAAAAGCATATATAGATGATCAGAAAGACCAACTTTCGGAAGCATCTGTATCAGGTTTAAAAGCTGAATATGAAGATTTATTTAGTCAGTCAGCCTATATGGAAGCTTATAAGTACATAGATAAATATACGAAATAGCAAATAAATCATCTGAACTAAAAAGAAGCTCAAGTGAGCTTCTTTTTTGCTTTTTAACGATGACTTTTAAAATATTTTTTTAGATGAAATCATTTAAATCGGGTTTAACACCATTCCAAATCGAAAATGACTCAATCGCTTGCCCAACTAACATGCCATAGCCTTCTGAATAGGCAACGCCACGTTCCTTAGCTTGATCTATAAAGCTTGAAGGCTTGCCGTATGCCATTTCATAAGCATGTTTAAATTGTAATGCAGGCGGGAGAATTAATAATTCACCCGAAAGACTTGCAGAGGTGGCATTGATAATAAAATCAAAGTCACCCGCCAAATCATTTAAAGAAATTGCGGATAATTCACATTCAGGAACAGCGCTCTGAAGGTCTGCAACCAATTGCTCAGCACGAGCTATAGTACGATTGGCAATCACAATTTTTTTTACGCCAGCTTGAACCAATGGGTAGATTACACCACGAGTTGCGCCACCTGCGCCAAGAATCAGAATCGAACTATTTTCTAATGACCAGTTTAGAGCCTGAATTGCATCAACTAAGCCTTGTCCATCGGTATTATCACCATGGAGTTTGCCATTTTGCATCCATAATGTGTTTACAGCTTTTGCAATTTTTGCACGCTCTGTGAGGACATCACATTGTGCGAAAGCTTGTTCTTTGAAAGGGACTGTGACATTTATTCCGACGCCATGATTTGAAAAGAAATCTTGAATGCTTTCAACAAATCCATCGATAGGTGCAAGGCGTTTTGAATATTGTAAGTCGATCCCGACTTTCTGGGCGAATGCATGGTGAAGTTCAGGAGAACGAGACTGCTCAATCGGATGACCAATGACTGCAAATTGTTTGCTCATTACGCAAAGTCCATGTGCTGAAAATGGTCATCAATATACGTCAAATTGGAGATGTACTAAAGCCTGAATAAAAATGAGTCATGCAAAAAGGACTAAGAAATTAATAAAAATTAATGTGTCGGATTACAAATATCGTTAAGGGTGCGGATACATAAATAAGAAATATTTATAATCAATCCAACGGTTGTAAAAACGATAAGGCTGATTCCAAAACTATCATTGAAGAGACTTTCAGAAAATATAGTTGTACTAATTGCACTAATAAATGCGATGAGAAGTACCCAAAAGATGAGAGCGGTAGAACTGATTTTGTTGTTTGGCATGAGAGTTCCCTCAAAGATGGAACCGAAAAATCTGCCATTGAGATGCAAATTGTTCTAACCATGTATGAATATAATGTCGACTACAGTGTACGCTATTTCGACACATAATATGCGGTCAAGCATGTCAAAAATGTGACAACATATATTTATTTTGCAAATGAATCGGAATCTAGCATGCAGTCATGTAAGTATTTTTTAATTTATGAAAACGGGATGCAAGCTTTGTTAAATTTTTCAAATACGCTAGGCCCTAATACATTATAAATAGCAATCCCATGATGAGCATGGGATTTATATGGCTAATGATGGTAATCATTATGGATTATTTATTCAGCTCAGATAACCAATCTCTTGGTTTTAGATAATAATCTGTTAAGCGTTTCTCAGGTGAACCTTCCTTCCATTCAGGGCGATAAGACCAACCCGTTAGCGGTGGGAGACTAACCAAGATGGATTCGATACGACCACCTGTTTGTAACCCAAATAGCGTACCGCGGTCATAAACCAAGTTGTATTCGACATAGCGTCCACGACGATACAGTTGGAACTCACGTTGCGCCTCGGTATAAGCTTTATCTTGATTGCGTTTAAAGATTGGTAAGATGGCTTCTAAGTAGCCATTGCCAACGGCTTGCATGTATTTAAAGCAAGTTTCAAAATCCCATTGATTTAAATCATCAAAAAATAAACCACCGACACCTCGTTGTTCATTACGATGTTTTAGGTAAAAGTAATCGTCACACCATTTTTTATGTTCAGCATAGACGTCTTCACCAAAAGGCGCACATAGATCATGTGCGGTTTGATGCCATGACAACACATCTTCGTCATTTGGGTAAAATGGGGTTAAGTCAAAACCACCTCCAAACCACCAAATTGGATCTTGCCCTTCTTTTTCCGCAACAAATAAACGGACATTTGCATGAGAGGTTGGGACATTCGGATTTTTGGGATGGATCACCAGTGATACGCCCATGGCTTGGGCTTTCGCACCTGCAATTTGAGGATGTCGCTCAGTTGCAGAAGCGGGGAGTTTTGAAATGTTAATGTGAGAGAACATCACACCACCTTTTTCAATCACAGTTCCATTTTGCAAAACACGTGAGCGACCACCGCCACCTTCTGGACGTTCCCAATCATCAATTTCAAAGGTTGCAGTGCCACCGCCTGCAATCTCTTGTTGTTCTAAGCTTGCACAAATCCGTGCTTGTAAATCGAGAAGAAATTCACGGACGCGTTGAATATCTACAGAAGTAGGGTTCGACATGGCAAGCCTCTTGGCTAAAAGAAAAACTGAATACATCAAACCATAAATTAACTTAAAAATTAAGGTGATTTTCTCGATCTTTGTGATCGTTAGCGCATGAATTTTTCATATCCACAAGCCATCGAATAATGAAGATAGAACTTATTCCGACTGAGTTACTAGGTTGAATTGATTGATAAAGCTCAGCACAATGAGTCAAAGCATATTCATGCTGCTGTTATATTTAACTGTCATGGGCCATTGCAATGTCGAATCCACTGAACTCTCTCATTCAGAAATATAATGTTCCTGGGCCACGTTATACCAGTTATCCAACAGTACCTTATTGGGATGAGCATCGTTTTTCATTGGATTTGTGGAAGCAGTCGCTCAAACGATCATTTGATGAATCGAATACAACACAAGGCATTAGTCTTTATATTCATTTACCTTTCTGCGAAAGCTTGTGTACTTTTTGTGGCTGTCATAAAAAAGTCACTAAGCGGCATGAGGTTGAACAGCCTTACATACAAGCTGTTTTAAAAGAATGGGCCTTGTATTGTCAGCTTCTTGTTGATCAGCCTATGATTAAGGAAATTCATCTGGGTGGTGGAACGCCGACATTTTTCTCAGCGGAACATCTTAAACAGCTCATTGAAGGGATATTATCTAAAGCAAAAATTGCGGATAAATATGAATTTAGCTTTGAAGGACATCCAAATAATACAACAAAAGAACATTTGCAGACCCTTTATGATTTGGGTTTTCGCCGTGTCAGTTATGGTGTTCAGGACTACAACGAAAAAGTACAAAAAGCGATTCATCGGATTCAGCCGTTTGAGCATGTAAAGCAAGTCACTGAATGGGCGAGAGAAATTGGATACACCTCTATCTCGCATGATTTGGTGTTTGGTCTACCATTTCAAAACTTAGACGATGTTTTAAATACGATTGAGCAAACCTGTTCTTTAATGCCAGATCGTTTGGCATTCTATAGTTATGCGCATGTGCCTTGGATTAAAGGCAATGGACAACGTGGCTTTAAAGATCACGATGTCCCTAAGGATGAAATGAAACGTCAATGCTATGAGGAAGGCAAAAATAAATTGCTTGAGCAGGGCTACCATGAAATTGGTATGGATCATTTTGCTCTGAAAGAAGATCCAATGTATCAGTCATTTCGGGCGGGGACACTTCATCGTAATTTTATGGGTTATACCGCATCTAAGACTCAAGTTATGATTGGGCTAGGTGTGTCATCGATTAGTGATAGCTGGTATAGCTTTGCGCAGAATGAAAAGAATATTGATGATTATTATGCGTGTTTAGAACAAGGACAAATCCCAGTCTATCGAGGGCATATCTTGTCAGATGAAGATTTGGTGATTCGAAAACATATTTTAAATTTAATGTGTAGCTTTGAAACGTCATGGTCAGATTCGAAAATGAACTTTCCAGAATTGCCCGATGTGCTCAATCAATTAAGCGAGATGCAACAGGATCAATTGCTTGTCGTTAAAGAAGACTCGATCCATGTGACTGAGGTAGGAAAGCCCTTTGTACGGAATATCTGTATGGCATTTGATTTGAAACTAAAACGACGTATGCCGGAGAATCGAATATTTTCGATGACCATTTAATAGAAAATCTCCCTAATTTGATGGGAGATTTTTTTAATCAAGATTGATTTAAGCTTAGAAATCTTCTTTATCGTACATGTGCGACATGCGTTCATGCTTGGTTTTTAAGTAATCTTCATTAAATTTATTTAGCCCAACTGTTAATGGGACGCGATCGACTACGTCAATGCCTAGATCTGTTAATGCTTTAATCTTCAAAGGATTATTGGTCAGTAGCTTGACTTGTTTGATTTGTAAGTGATCCAGCATGATACTGCACATATCATAGCGACGTGCATCTGCAGGCAAATTCAGCAATAAATTGGCATCTACGGTATCGTGACCTTGATCCTGCAGGGCGTAGGCACGGATTTTATTGGTTAACCCAATTCCTCGACCTTCTTGGCGTAAATAAAGAATCACGCCTTGACCTGCATCATTAATCAGTTTTTGAGTGGCTTGTAACTGTGGACCGCAGTCACACTTCAACGAAGCGAAGGCATCACCAGTTAAGCATTCAGAGTGAATACGAACCAAAACAGGTGAGTTGGGCGCTGTTTCTAAACCTTTTGAGAGTGCTACATGTTCTTCGCCTGTTTGAGGATCTTGGAAAACTGTGATTTTGAAATCACCAAAAGCAGTAGGTAATTGTGATGTAGCAACAAACTCGATAGGCACAGCGACTTCCATTACATGTTCATAATTTAACTAAAGTATAGCTTAATGCTACGACCTTGGTGGTAGTAGTGTGAGTAAATTTAATCAGAACATTTTCTTTTTTTGTATAATGCACATAATAGTAGTTGATAAGTACCAAGGTTATTCAGGATAATCTACTTTACCTAACGACGCCCGATTAAGCAGCTGCTTAATAATGCACCAATATAAATGTGGTTGATTGACGGTAATTTTTTTTGATTCTTTGTATGTTTACATACGATTAAGAATCGAGTTAACCCATTTTACCTAGCTTAGGATTTGCCAGGCTTTAGAAGGCATTGCTACATATGTTGTATACCGAGATTCCTACTCAACGCCCAGTGACAACTTTGTTGGATGCTATTGATCATCCATTACAATTGCGCGAGCTAGCGAAAAACCAATTGGTTCAAGTCGCGGATGAGTTACGCCAATTTATTTTGTATGCAGCTGGTCAAAGCGGTGGACATTTTGGCGCAAATTTAGGTGTGATTGAGTTAACCGTTGCATTACATTATTGCTTTAATACGCCACATGATCGCTTGATTTGGGATGTGGGGCATCAAGCTTATCCACATAAAGCCTTAACAGGTCGCCGTGAACAGCTTACAACAATTCGTTCCAAAAATGGTTTAGCTGCTTTTCCAGCACGTGAAGAGTCGGAATTTGATACATTTGGTGTAGGTCATTCATCTACTGCAATTTCAGCAGGTTTGGGCATGTCTTTGGCTCGCCGTCATTTAAAAAATCCTTGCGAAGTGGTTGCAATCATTGGTGATGGTGCAATGACAGCGGGCATGGCTTTTGAAGCGATGAATGATGCAGTTGCACACAATGCTGATCTGATCGTGGTGTTAAATGACAACGATATGTCGATCTCATGTAGCACAGGTGGTTTTGCTCAACATTTAGCTGCCATTTGGGAAAAAGGACATTCGGTACAGATTGATGATGACGGTGTGCCTTATATCGAGCAACATCCTGAATGGTCTTATAATTCTCGTTTACATCAATCTGCAACCGATGCGGCAGATAATTTATTCAGCGCTATTGGTTTTGATTACTTCGGCCCTTTCGATGGTCATGATGTCGATGGTTTGGTCAAAGTATTGAATGCATTGAAAAAGCGTAAAGGTCCACGTCTGGTCCATATTTATACCAAGAAAGGCAAAGGTTTCGCACCGGCTGAATCTGAACAAATCAAATATCACGCCATTTCTAAAATCAATGCAACAGCATCATCAAATGCAGCACCCAAATATTCAGATGTCTTTGGTCAATGGCTGTGTGATGAAGCACAATCAGATGAACGCTTACTGGCGATTACACCTGCGATGTGCGAGGGCTCTGGGATGGTTCAATTTGCGAAGCAATTCCCTGAGCGATTCTTTGATGTCGCGATTGCAGAACAGCATGCCGTGACTTTAGCTGCGGGTATGGCATGTGAAGGACTCAAACCTGTTGTTGCAATCTATTCAACATTCTTGCAACGTGGCTATGATCAATTCGTTCATGATGTCGCTTTGCAAAATCTAGATGTGACGTTTGGTATTGATCGGGCAGGATTGGTAGGTGAGGATGGCCCAACGCATGCAGGAGCATATGACTATGCCTTTATGCGTACTGTACCGAATATTGTGATCATGGCGCCAAAAGATGAGAATGAATGTCGCCAAATGTTACATACCGCTTATCAGTATAATGGTCCAGCGGCTGTGCGTTATCCGCGTGGTAACGGCTTAGGGGTTGAGATTCAATCTGAGCTAAGCACTTTAGAAATTGGTAAAGCTGAAGTTGTTTTAGAACTAAACTCAGAACATGATGATGGAATTACCATTCTGGCATTTGGTAGCCGAGTCAGTGTGGCTGTTGAAAGCGCGCAAGTTTTAGCGAAAGAATTAGATGTTGCAATCCGCGTCATCAATATGCGTTTTGTGAAACCGCTTGATGAACAAGTCATTCAACGCTTTGCAGAGAAAACCCAATTGTTTGTTACTGTTGAGGAACATGCAGTGATGGCAGGTGCGGGTAGTGCGGTGAATGAATATTTAGCTAAAGCACAGATTGTGAAACCAATATTGAACTTAGGCTTACCAGATCTATTCCAAGCTCAAGCCACGCATAGTGAAATGTTAAAAGAGTGTGGACTTGATGTGCAAGGCATTGAAAAATCGATCAAACAAACGTGGTTAAATACCATACAATTGGTTTGATTTAATCGGCTTAAAATTTTAAAAACATTTTTCCCCTAAAAGCGTCGATATTTGTTAAAATGCCGGCGCTTTTATGCATTATTCTTTATCAGTTTCTTCAAATTTGTAGTGGGTGTTCAATGGAACCTATGGTGGTTATGGCTGCGCGTGCGGCTCAAACAGTTGGTCAAGAGCTTTTAAAAGCACATCAGAATCGTCATAAAATCGATCTGCAGGTTGAAGAAAAAGGTATCGATGGTCCTGTAACGCGTGTTGACCGTTATTTAGAAGAATTGACGATTGCAACACTGAAAAAAAGCTATAAAAATCACAGCTTCTTAGGTGAAGAATTTGGTTTGCAAGAAGGCAATGGTCACGATGCAGACTGGTGTTGGATTATTGATCCTTTAGATGGCACATTGAATTTTATCAATGGTGTACCACATTTCTGTATTTCTATCGCGGTTCAGCATAAAGGGATCACTCAGCACGGCGTGATTTATGACCCTGTGAAAGATGAGTTGTTCTCTGCAAGCCGTGGTCGCGGTGCAATGATGAATCAACGCCGTATCCGTGTGAACACAAAAGATAGCTTAGCAAATACTTTCCTTTCAGTCGGTCATGCTTATCGTAAAATTCGCAACGGTGAAGTGGTTTCATATGCAAAAAATCATTTTGAATCATTGCTCAATGTGACAGAAGCGGGTGCTCAATACCGTCGTACGGGTTCAGCTGCACTGGATCTTGCTTACGTAGCCTCAGGTCGCTTTGATGGATATTTCGAGCTTGGTTTGAAGCCGTGGGATATTGCAGCAGGCGAATTACTTGTGAAAGAAGCGGGCGGAACAATGGTTGATGCTCGCGGTGGTACAGATTCAATGGAAAATGGCCAAGTGTTGGCTTGTTCTATGAAAATGTTAAAGCCGTTAATGCAAGCAGTTGTACCTGCTTGGGGCGAAGCTGCTAAATAGGCAACTCAAATTTGAAAAAATATTTCATGTTTTTTGTCTCATGAAATAAAGAAAAGCTCTTATTTATAAGGGCTTTTCTTTATTTTGAATTATGATTTTAAGGAAGCAGAAGTTCACTAATAAGATTAAATCATTTATATAAAATGTAAAAAGTAGTAAAACTTAATGACATTATAAAAAAATCTGTTATACTCCGCTCACGCACTAAATTTCGTTCATTACCTGAACATTCTCTTCTATATTGTGTATGCGCGTCCGGTCCATCGAGAGGACACTATTTCGCGCCCCACCCAATCGCTAAAGCGATTCCTTCAGGTTCAGGCTGTAATCATGTGTGCGTTATACGCATCGTCGTTCTCGGATCGCCGCTGATTCTATATTTTCAGCGATTATTGCTGTGCCGCTTTTTGCCGATGTCCATCAGACTTTATATTTAATGGAGCACCCTATTTTCGGGTGAAACACTCTATGAGCAAAACTTTTGCTGATTTTCAACTACACGAATCCCTTCAACAAGCACTTCAAACTTTAGGCTTTACTGCGCCTACTCCTGTTCAGGAACAAGCAATTCCTGCTGCTTTAGAAGGTAAAGACCTTCTTGTATCAAGCCAAACAGGTTCTGGTAAAACTGCTGCATTCTTATTGCCAACATTACATACATTGGCAGGTGATGAAGATACGCTTCTTTCTTTTAAAGATCGTATGCGTGCTGTAACTGCACCTTCAATTTTAGTTTTATGCCCAACGCGTGAATTGGCTCAACAAGTAAGCCAAGATGCAATCGGTTTCGTACGTCATATGAAAGGTATGCGTATTGCTGCGATCATGGGTGGTATGCCTTTTGGTAAACAAATTCAACAGTTAAAAGGTGCACAAGTTGTTGTAGCGACTCCAGGTCGTTTACTTGACTTAGTGAACCGTCGTCAAATTAAACTTGATCAAGTTAAAGCATTAATTGTCGATGAAGCTGACCGTATGCTTGATTTAGGTTTTTCTGAAGACCTAGAAGCGATCAGTGATTTAGCGGGTAACCGTGGTCAAACATTAATGTTCTCTGCGACATTTGCGGGTCGTATTGTTAGCCTCGCTGAACGCATGATGAACGATCCAGTTCGTATTGCAATCGAAACAGGTCACTCTACAAATACTGATATTACTCAGACTTTGCATTGGACTGATGGTTTTGAGCACAAGAAAAAATTATTAACGCATTGGTTAAACGGCGAAGACGTTGATCAAGCAGTTGTATTTGCTTCAACTCAAGAAGATACAGACATGTTAGCTGAAGAGCTTGCTGAAGCTGGTCTTTCTGTTGTAGCGCTTCATGGTGCTATGCCACAAACTGTACGTAACCGTCGTTTACGTAGCATCCGTGAAGGTCGTGCAAAGATTTTAGTTGCAACTGACGTTGCTGCACGTGGTCTTGACGTTCCAACGATTTCTCACGTCATTAACTTTGGTCTTCCGATGAAGAACGAAGATTATGTACACCGTATCGGTCGTACAGGTCGTGCGGGTCGTACTGGTAAAGCAATCACTTTAGCGACTTACCGTGAACGCGGTAAAATCCGTGCTTTAGAAGATTTCTTAGATGCACGCTTAAATGTATCTGAAATCGAAGGTCTTGAGCCATCTCCACCTCCTGCACGCGGTAGTCGTGATGGCGGCGGTCGTGATGGCGGTGGTCGTGGTCGTGGCGGTTTCGGCGGTGGTCGTGGTCGTGATGGCGGCGGTCGTAGCTTTGGTGGTGGTCGTGGCGGTGATCGTCCACAACGTTCATTTGATGATAAACCACGTGGCGATCGTCCACAGCGTACATTCGATGACAAACCTCGTGGCGAACGTCCAGCATTTGGTGCTGATCGTGCCGCGCCACGTCGTGACTTCGGTGATCGTCCAGCGCCACGCCGTGAAGGCGGTTTTGGTGATCGTCCACAACGTTCTTTCGATGATCGTCCAAAGCGTGACTTCGGTGATCGTCCAGCTCCACGTCGTGAAGGTGGTTTCGGTGATCGTCCTCGCTCTAACGATGATAACCGTGGCAACCGTGTAGATTACAAACCACGTGAAGGCGGTTTTGCTGATCGTCCAAAGCGTGATTTTGGTGACCGTCCAGCGCCACGTCGTGAAGGTGGTTTTGCTGATCGTCCTAAGCGTGATTTTGGCGACCGTCCAGCGCCACGTCGTGAAGGTGGTTTCGCTGATCGTCCAAAGCGTGATTTTGGTGATCGTCCAGCGCCACGTCGTGAAGGTGGTTTCGGTGATCGTCCACAACGTACATTGGGTGCAGAAGATCGTCCACGTCGCGAATTCAATCCTGACCGCCCTCGTCGTGAAGGTGGGGAAGATCGTCCACGTCGTAAATTCAACGATTAAGACTTTCTAAATAAATAAAAAAACCAGTCCTCGGACTGGTTTTTTTATTGCTTTTAAAAAACGGCATGTTAAAATAATGTTAACCAAGTCATATTTTAAAAATAAAAAGTAAATTATGAACAACCAAACACAGACTTTGTCGCTTACTTTAAATGTAGGTTCTATAATGATATATATATTTTCACTACTTGTTATTGCTAATATTTCTTACTTTTTATATAGCATTGCTATTTAGAGTTTTCGTTCTTCAGCTTTAACCCTGTGATCTGTCTGAACAATCTTAACTTTTTATAAACTAGTATAATTATAATAAAATCAGAATACTGCTATCATAGTGCCTAAATTTTATTAACCTTTCATAACATCAAAATTCAGCTAATTAAGAGTATAGTATGCGGGCTGATAAATTGCAGGAACTCGCTCAGCTATGAATAATCAAACGCTGCCTGATGCTCAGGCGCTTATTGAAGTTAAGAATTTGAGTTTTAATCGTGGTGAGCGTGTCATCTACGATAATGTCAATTTAAAAATACGTCGCGGACAGATTACAGCCATCATGGGACCATCAGGCACAGGTAAAACGACCTTGCTTAGACTGATCGGTGGACAGCTCAGCCCAGATCAAGGGCAGATTTTACTCGATGGTAAAAACATTGCAGAAATGAGTCGTCCTGAGTTGTTTGCATCACGTGCACGCATGGGCATGCTTTTTCAAAGTGGGGCTCTATTCACAGATATGTCTGTTTATGAAAATGTCGCATTTCCAATTCGTGCTCACACTGCACTCCCTGAACATTTAATCCAAGAATTAGTTGCATTAAAATTAGAATCCGTGGGTTTGCGTGGTGCAGAACAAATGATGCCTTCAGAGTTATCGGGGGGGATGAACCGCCGTGTTGCTTTGGCACGTGCTATTGCACTGGATCCAGATCTGATCATGTACGATGAGCCTTTTGCAGGCCAAGACCCAATTGTCATGGGTGTTTTGACACGTTTAATTCGTTCACTGCGTGAAGCTTTGGATCTAACCACCATTATCGTGTCGCATGATGTGACGGAAACTTTATCTATCGCAGATTACATCTATGTGGTTGCTGAAGGTAAGGTTCAGGGTGAAGGTACGCCTGAGGAGTTGCGTCAGCATGCATCGCCATTTGTAAAACAGTTTTTAACAGGCTCTGTCGAAGGACCTGTTGATTATCAATTTAGCCATCAATCTTATTTGCATAAAGAGGTGCGTTCATGAATGCTATTGCCTTATTAGGTAGACGCGTGATTGAGCGTGTGCAGGGAATTGGTGTTGCGACCATCATGTTACTCAGAATTTTATTTTCAATGCCAACGTGGATTGGTGTGAAATTATTCATCTATCAGATGTATCGTGTTGGTGTCATGTCATTGCTGATCATTGTGGTGTCAGGTTTATTTATCGGTGCTGTTTTAGGTTTGCAGATGTACAGCATCTTGGTGACCTTTGGTAGTGAAGCGATGCTGGGTGCTGCTGTGTCATTAACCCTGTTACGTGAACTTGCACCGGTAGTCGCTGCATTACTTTTTGCAGGGCGTGCAGGTTCGGCATTGACCGCAGAAATTGGTTTAATGAAGGCGACAGAACAACTTTCGAGCATGGAAATGATCGGGGTTGATCCACTTAAACGAATTATCTCGCCACGCTTATGGGCTGGTATTTTTAGCTTACCTATGTTGGCTGTCATTTTTGCAGCCGTTGGTATCATGGGTGGCAAGATGGTGGGTGTCGATTTTCTGGGGGCAGATGAGGGTTCTTATTGGAGTGGAATGGAAAATGCTGTTCAATTCTATAAGGATGTCTTTAACGGTACCATTATTAAAAGTTTTGTATTTGCCTTGATTTGTACATGGATTGCCGTTTATCAAGGTTATTCTTGTGAGCCAACGTCAGAAGGTATTGCAACATCAACAACTCGCACAGTGGTGTATTCATCTCTTTGCGTATTAGGTTTTGATTTCGTGTTGACTGCGGTCATGTTCGGAGGTGTTTAATGAAATCACGTACTAGTGAGCTAGCAGTCGGTATTTTTGTCATTTTATTTGGTGTGGCATTATTTTTCTTGGCGATGAAAGTCAGTGGCTTGATGGGAACTAAACTTCAAGACAGCTATAACATGACAGCGACTTTTGATAACGTCAATGGCATTAAACCTCGTGCGAAAGTTGCTCTGAGCGGTGTGAAAGTGGGTGAAGTTGAAGATATTAAACTTGATCCAATGACGCGTTTAGCCACGGTAAATATCAAGCTTGATGGCACTTTAACTTCATTTAATGCGGAGCAATTAAAAGAAGTACAAAAGAATGCGCTTGAAGAGTTACGCTACAGTTCAGATTATGAAGCAGCAGATCCAGCACAACAAAAAGTAATGGAAAAGCAACTGATTGATAACATGAAATCCATCACGAACATTGATGAAGATGCTTACATAATGGTCGCAACCAATGGTCTGTTAGGTGAGAAATATTTAAAAATCGTTCCAGGTGGTGGTATCAACTACTTGAAGCGTGATGGTCAAATAAGCAATACACAAAGTACGATGGAAATCGAAGATCTCATTTCTAAATTCGTTACAGGTGGTGCAGGTGAGTCGAAGAAAGGCGCAGATGCTGATTCAGTGCCATCTGAAACAACAGATGAACAAACTTCATTTGTTGAATAATTTTTGAGGAAAATGTAATGAATACTTTATTAAAACAAACTTTAACTGCAAGTGTGATGGCTGCAATGTTTGCTGGTACTGCAATGGCAGCTCCAGCTGAAGCACCGCCTGCATTTGTGAAAAAAGTGGCTGATGGTCTTATTTCACGCTTAAAAGCGGATCATGCAAAATTACAAAATAATCCAGCAGCAGCAAATGCGATTGTCCGTCAAAACCTTGATCCGTACATTGATTCACAAGGCTTTACACGTCTAGTGATGGGTACATACGCCAACAACCAGTATAGTAATGCAGCACAACGTGCTCAGTTTGAAAAGAATTTCCGTGAAACATTGATTGAAAACTACGGCAGTGCTTTTGCTAAATTCAGCAATCAGACTTATACCATGCGCCCTTATAAAGCAACAACAAGTGCTAACCCAGTGGTGACGATTGACTTCATTCATAAGGGTGAAAAAATTCCAGTGTCTTTCCAATTGGCGGATAAAGGTAGCCAATGGAAAATTCGTAACATTAACGTTTCTGGCATCGATCTAGGTTTGCAGTTCCGTAATCAATTTGCAGCAACTGTTAAACGTAATGGTGGTGATATTAATAAAGCAATTGCAAACTTTAAGCCTGATGCTGAAGCTGCAATTGATAAGAAAAAATAATCGAGCGATATTTTTGTGATTACGCTGAAAGATCAAGAAGTTCAGGTTTCAGGTAAAATTAGCTATGATAATGCTGAAGCTTATTATCAGGCAGGTTTAAACCAAATTCGTCAATTGAATCAATTTCCTTTGGTTGTTAATTTGGCTGAACTCGAGCAGGGTAGTACTTTAGCTTTGGCAGTGATGGTGAGATGGTTACGTCAAACACCTGATGCACATAGCTTACATTTTAAATCTGTGCCTCAAAAAATGATGAAGATTATCCAATCTTGTCATTTGGAAAATGACTTAAAGTTGATTTAATACTTTTCGATGATTAAAGAAAGCACACATAAGAAAAGCACCGAAAGGTGCTTTTCTTATGTGTAGATGATCTGAAGGATTTTCTGGTTTGCAAGGGTCTATGCATAAAGCATATTTCTTATACTGCAAAGTTTGCTCAAATCCATTTCTTCCAACGGAAATAAAGCAATGGTCCAACAAAAAATGCCACCAAAATTAGGCTCACAATAATAAAGCTGGTTGTTCCTTTGGCATAAGGCAACACATCAGTGTTCATGCCATAAATACTGGCGATGAGCATAGGTGGTGCAAGCATACTGGGTAAAATAGAGAATCGACGAATCGTATCGTTCTGCTCAGTATTAATGAATCCTGAGGTTGTATCGAGTAAGAAGCGAACCTTTTGGAAGAGGAATGCATCATGTTCAACCAGTGATCGAACATCCTCACTGAGCTCTCGAATATCAGCATCATAAATATGACTGCCCAATGCTCTTGGACGTGCTAAGAAGGTGAGTACACGGCGTAAGTCGATTAAGCAGAGTTGAGCTTTACCTAGAACGTCTTCTTTCTGAGCGAGACGGGTAATCATGTCGTCCAAATCTAAGATTTGTTCACGATGGCGTACGTTCAGTACTTCAGTCGAGTAGAGTTCTAAGTCTTTGTGGATATCTTCTAAGATATCCGCAAGTTCATCAAGTTTGGCTTCGAGTAAGCCTAAAAGAATCCACGTCGGATCTTTATAGTCGATGTCATAGTCATTGCGTCGAGCACGTGCACGGAAAGCACGGAATGCGACTAGCTTTTCACCGCGCAATGTAAATAGATGATCCTTGTGGAGAATAAAAGCAACGGTTTGTACCGTGGCTAAAATATTACTATTTTCATCAGAATCATCCTCAACTTGATAGTTTTTATTTTTCGTTAAAAAATATGTACTGATATGTAAAATACCATCATCGTCACGGTAGAATCGTGCTGAAGAGGAAATATCTTCTAAAGATTTTAATGTAGGTAAATTCTGTTGATAGGCTTCTAGAACCCATTCTTGCTCTTCTTGTGAAGGCGCAATTAAGTCAATCCAAACCAACTCTGGATGTAGGTCAAAACCGCCATTAATTGTTGCGTCTTCTAAGCTACCGCGCTCTGTGGGGTAAAAGGCTTCAAGCATTTTATCTTTTCTCCTTTGCGCAGTATGGTTGATTTGATGAATGTATTTTAGACAAGCTTTGCTCGAATGAACACAGCTTACATCACTAATTATTTTAAAAAAAAGTGCTTCGTTTAGTTTTAAAGCATCTATATATGACAACAAGGTTAAATTTGTATGAAATCAATCGCTATATTTTGTGGTTCAAGTTTAGGAACGGATCAAATTTTCGCTCAAACAGCAGAACAAACAGGACGTTTGATTGCGGAGCGTGGTCAAACCTTGGTATATGGTGGTGGGCGTTCTGGTTTGATGGGGATTGTTGCAGATAGTGCTTTAAAAGCAGGTGGTAAAGTCATTGGCGTCATTCCACAAGGCTTGGTTGATCGTGAGTTGGCGCACCCAGATTTAACCGAACTGCATGTTGTCACTAGTATGCATGAACGTAAAACGCTGATGGCCGATCTTTCCGATGGCTTTATTGCATTGCCAGGTGGCGCTGGAACGATTGAAGAAATTTTTGAGCAATGGACATGGGCGCAGCTCGGGATTCATTTAAAACCGTGTGCATTTTTAAATGTTGAAGGCTTTTATGACAGTCTATTGCAATTTATTCAACTGACCACGGATAAGGAATTTACACGTAGCCGTTTTACTAATGCTTTAATTCAGTCAGATTCGATTGAAGATATCTTAAAACAGTTTGAAAGTTTTACACCACCAGAGCCAAAATGGGGTGTAAAAGATCATAATGATTTGGTGAAAGTAGATTAATGAACGTCATAACCGTCGCTGCTGCGATCATTTTAAATGAACAGCAACAACTCCTCGTGGTGCGTAAGCAAAATACTCAATTTTTTATGCAAGTTGGTGGAAAGTTAGAACCTGATGAATTGCCTGAGCAAACCATGCTTCGTGAAATTAAAGAAGAGATTGGGGTAGATGCAAGGATTGAACAATTTGTAGGGCGCTTTGAAACGCGTGCTGCAAATGAAGCAGATCATCTCTTGGTCAGTTATGTTTATGAGGTGAGTATAGATGATGTGCCATGTATCGATGCAGAAATTGCTGAAATGAAATGGATTGATCTAGAGGGTGATGTTTCAAATCTAGCACCTTTAACTGTTGAAGTTGTGATCCCTTGGGTAAAGGAGCAACTGGCTATTGAACTTATCTAAGTCAGCGTTCTTTTTATTATTGTAAGTGCTTGTTATAAATCCAATTTAAATTTTGGCTGCCGAGATACACGCCAATTCAATCTGTTGGCAGCCTAATTTTTCTAAAGCCATTTTCAGTGCATGCAGTGAACTGCCTGTTGTTACGACATCATCAATGATCAAAACTTTTCGGTACTTGCGTCGTTCAGCTTTGATGATTTCAAATTGATCTGCAATATTCTCCATTCGCTCAACACGACTTAAACCTTTTTGTGAGTGTTGAGCCAGACGAATGATAGGTTGCCAAACGGGAATATTGAGTTCTTGAGAGAGTTGATTGGCAATGATCAGCATTTGATTGTATCCACGTTCGGCTAAGCGTTCTGTAGAGATCGGCATGGGGACAATGGCTTGAACTTTGGGTAGACGAATTTGCAATAAGCTATGAGCGAGTAAAGTTTGGTATTGCAGTTGCTGTTCATATTTATATTTTTGAATCATGCGATCGATAGGAAACTGGTAGTTGAAAGCAACGCTGATTTCCATTTCATTGCGGTAAAGTTTGAATTGATTAGATTGTTGAAACCAAGGGAGTTGATTCCAACAATCATGACATAAAGAGTGTGCGTGTTGATGGTCTAAACCACATAAGCTACAGGGAATCAGTTTCTTTGCAACGCTAAACATTTGATCCAATAATTGCAACTTCATATTCTTCTCTTTATTCATGCTTTAATTTTATTTGTTGTTATATTTCTATTTTGAAATCTGGTGATCGCTATACAAATGCATAGCGAGGTGCTTCAGGGAGCCATCGTTTAAGCAAAGCTTCTGCTTGTAGCGGATGCTCTTTGAGCATCTCACCAGCAACATAATGCGCTTGAGCTAAAAGATGATCATCACGTTCGAGTTTGGCGACCTTGAACCCCATATCACCTGTCTGTTTAGTACCAAGTAACTCACCCGGACCTCGGATTTCTAAATCTTTTTCAGCAATTAAAAAGCCATCATTGGTTTCACGCATGATGCGTAAACGCTCCTGCCCATTTTGCGAAAGCGGGCTTTTATAGAGTAGTGCACAAAAGCTGGCAGTTGCTCCACGACCGACACGACCACGTAATTGGTGTAACTGTGATAGTCCTAATCGCTCAGCATTTTCAATCACCATAATAGAGGCATTCGGCACATCGACACCGACTTCAATCACGGTGGTCGCAATCAGAAGTTGCAGTTCATTGTCCTTAAACTGTTGCATGACAGACTGTTTTTCATCTGCCTTCATTTTGCCATGCACTAAGCCGATATTGAGCTGTGGAAAACGTTCTTTAATTTCTGCATAAGTCGCTTCAGCTGCTTGTGCATCTAAAGTTTCAGATTGTTCAACCAAGGTACAAACCCAATAAGCTTGTTTACCCTCTGCACAGTTCTGTGCAATGCGTAGTAAAACTTCTTCACGGCGATCCAGTGGAATAGTCACCGTTTGAATCGGTGTACGACCTGGTGGAAGCTCATCAATGACAGATGTATCTAAATCGCCATAGGCTGACATGGCGAGTGTTCGTGGAATCGGCGTGGCAGTCATCACCAATTGATGCGGTGTTGTATTATTAACGCCTTTATTACGCAGTGCTAAGCGTTGATCAACACCAAATCGATGTTGCTCATCAATAATCACTAAACCGAGTTTGGCAAATTCAACATTGTCTTGAAATAGAGCATGTGTTCCAACAACCAGTTGAGCAGATCCATCTTTAATATTCTGCTCTGCTAAAGCGCGCGCTTTACCTTTTTGCTTGCCTGATAGCCAAGAGACATTTAAGCCCAAAGGTTCAAACCATTTTTTGAAATTCAAATAATGCTGTTCGGCTAAAATTTCAGTCGGTGCCATCATCGCCACTTGCCAACCTTCTTCTAAAGCATGACATGCGGCAACACCCGCAACTAAGGTTTTTCCTGCACCAACATCGCCTTGTACCAATCTGAGCATCGGCTTATTTTTCTTTAAATCTTTAGCAATTTCATTGGATACACGTTTTTGTGCATTGGTCATTTCAAAGGGTAAGGTAGATAACAATTGCTTTGCAAAAGTTTGACTCGGTGCAAATGCAGGTGCCGCAATTTTTTGAATGAAAGCACGTCGCGTCAGCATCGTGATTTGATGTGCAACCAACTCTTCAAAAATCAGTCGTTGCTGAGCAGGGTGGTGACCTTGTGCCAATTGCAGCATATTGGCATCTGTAGGCGGATGATGAATATATTCTAGCGCTTGCTTAAGCGCATAACCATTGGTAAATTTTTCAGGTAAAAGTTCTGATAAATTATCACTGTGATGAGTCAACGCTTGTTTGACATATTCACGCAGTTTGGACTGTGTTAGTCCTTCAGTGGCAGGGTAAATGGCGGTCAGCTGAGTTTGCGGAAGTGGGGTATGCTCTGAAATGAGTTGAATCTCAGGATGGTACATTTCTAAACCACGAGCACCAACACGAACTTCACCAAAGATACGCAGTCGATTACCTGCCTTGGCACGATCCATTAAAGCTTTATAAATATGATAAAAACGCAGTGTGACCTTGCCATAATCATCTTGGACTAAAATCGCCATAGATTTACGTTTACCGGGAGGCATGTCGATGGACTTTACGATACCTTCGAGCAAATAGCTGCGCCCGACGTGTAATTGGTTCATTGGAATGATCGTGCTACGATCTTCATAGTCACGGGGTAAATGAAACAACAAATCGTCAGTGGTGAAAATATTTAGTTTTTCAAGCAGAGCAACGGTGGCATTGCCTACCCCTTGCAATTGATGGACTGCGGCCATGTCCCCTCAACTTAGTTCAATTCATGTAGATGAATAGGTCGTATGATGCATATACTAATGATTGGTTATGGTAAAACATCACAACGTGTTGCTAAACAATTATTCCAACAAGATCACCAAATTACCACAGTTAGCCTGACTCCGAAAGATGATGCTTTCGCAGCGCATTTACAACAAGATATTCATCAGCTTGATTTATCCCTGATTCAGCCTGTCGATGTAGTCTATGTACTTTTAGCGCCATCTCGCCATTCTAAATTGAGTAGTGTTGAAAATTATAAACGCACCTATGTGGATTCAGTTCAGCCTATGGTTAAAGCTTTAAGACATCACCCTGTTCAACGCATTATTGTGGTTTCGTCAACGCGCGTGTATGGTGAAGATCAAGGGCAAATCATCAATGATGATTCACCAGTTATTCCAAAAGATGAGCAAGGGTATTTGTTATTGCAAATGGAGCAATTGTGGCAAGATGCTTATCCTGAGCAAGTCATTATTGTCAGACCGACAGGGATTTATGGGACTTCAAGCGCTCGAATGCAGAAGCTGGCTGATACAACAAAAACCTATCCCAATATTCATTGGTCAAATCGAATTCATATCGATGACTTAGCTCGTTTTTTAGCGCATTTGATTCACGTGGAACATCCTAAAAAATCTTATATTTGTACGAATAATCAGCCTGAACCTTTACATGAGCGGATTTTAAAGATTCAAAGAGAATTGGGTTTGCCTGAATTGGTTTTGGAAAGTGAAGTCGAAACAGGGAAGCGGATTTTTGCGAAGAGGATGGTGGAGAGTAAATTTGAGCTTATGAAGATAAAAGCTATTTGAGCAAACACTAAAAAAAAATCCCCTTCTTTGAAGGGGATTTTTTTTTATGACTATTTCTTCTTACGCTTTAAACGCTTCTTGGCTTGTTGTTCTGCAACAGCATCCAATGCTTCCTTCAATTCCTCATCGGTAAATGAAGTAATGTGTTGAAGCATTTGCAAAGTCACATCATCAAGCACAAGGTTGGCATACTGGGCTACATTTCTGAAATGCGCATCAAATACAATCGAGCCTTCATCATTCTTGCTGATATAGCCTTGCTCGGTTAAGACTTTAATGAAGCTTTGAAACAGCGCTTTATCGAAGAACTCAGGTGAGTTGAACTCGTAAAGCACAGACAAACGCTGACCCAATAAATGACTCAAGTCTTCAACTTGTTTAGTTGAAATATTACCTGAACCACGTTGTGTGATCAGCGCTAAAGTCATGTAATAACGCTCAAGACTTTGACGAACTGGCGCTGCAAGAACTACCAATTGATTATGATCTTCAGAGTTTGGTGCAGGGCAGAGCAGATTATTCTGATCATCAATGGAAATTAAATTCGCTTGAGCAAGCGCATCGACATATTGCTCAATTTGTTCTTTAAGCTCATGTTGTTCCCATTTAAGGAAAAGCTCAGCTTTTAAGAACGGGTAAAGCGTTGAAATTACACTGATCATATCGTCTTTGCTAATACGACCATTGTGTTCAACCAGCGCAGCGATGAGAGATGGAAGAACAAAGGCATGCAGAATGTTATTACGGAAATACGTCAATAACACGGCTTGATTGTCTTCAATCGCAATGATGTCGCCCAAAACATGCTTCACACGTTTAATCAGTTTAAGTTTCAAACCATATGCAATGATTTCTTTACCGGATAATGGCGTCACTTGCATACGATGATCGTATGGCAAGGCTGTCAACAGATTACGATAAGTATCCAGTTGCTTAATGCAGATCTCTTCATCCAACGTGTGTTTTGTTGTTGCCAAAAGAATTAACGAGAGCAATGAAACAGGGTTAATAACTGCTGCACGGTTAATATTTTCCAAAATAGCTTGCGCAGAACTATTTACTGCATCGGACACTGCTTGAGGAATAGGATCATCATTCTTTTCAATTTTGACATTTTCAGCACCATGCTTCTTCAACATGTCATCTAAGAAAACAGGCTCACCAAAGTTCACATAAACACGTCCGAAAATACGTTCGATTTTACGTAAGGTTTGGATAATGCCAAAAACAGATTCAGATTCTTTCGGCTTACCATTCATCTCACCGACGTAGGTTGCACCTTCCATCAAACGTTCATAACCGAAATAAGTCGGAACGAAAGCAATCGGCTTTTCACGACCACGTAAATGACTATGAACTGTCATTGCGATCATGCCTGTCTTTGGCGGCAGTAAACGACCTGTACGTGAGCGACCACCTTCAATGAAGTATTCAAGTGGTGTATTACGAGTCAAAATACTGTGTAAATACTCTTTAAATACGGTAGTGTACAAGCCATTACCACGGAAACTACGGCGAATAAAGAACGCACCCCCACCACGAAGTAATTGACCGACAAAAGGCATATTGAGGTTATCACCCGCTGCGATGTACGGCACCATCATGCCACGTTTATAGATTACGTAAGACAGAAGGAGGTAATCGATGTGACTACGATGACATGGCGTATAAATAATTTCGTAGTCTTTGGCTAACTCACGCACCGTATTAAAGTTATGTACTTCAACGCCGTCATAGAGTTGCGTCCATAAGCGGGTTAAGGCTTGTTCTGCAAAACGAACAGTCGAATGAGAATAGTCAGAAGCAATTTCATTCACATAACCAATCGCACGGCGTTCTGCTTCAATCAAGCTAATCTTAGAGCGAATACTTTCTTTACGAATCGCTTCTTTCACATCTTCAGACTTGATCAAAGACTGCATCACATTGCGGCGATCTGATAAATCTGGTCCTAAAACGATTTCACGTTGACGATCCAGAAAGTCATTCAGTTGGTTCACAATATACGTTGCAGGCGATAAGTTTGGATGTGTATCTTTTGCATAATTCACCAACTCACGCAAAGACTTCGCTTCATGGAATTCTAAATAGGATTGGCGACCATGCAGACCGATATTCATTAACTGTTTTAAAGTACTTGGTGTTGCCCAAGTATCAGTGAACAATAATTTAAATAATGAATCTTCTTTATCTGGTGAACGTCCCCACAACACAGTCACTGGAATTAACTCGATTTCAATCTCAGGATTTTTTTCAATCAATTCAATGAGACGCAATAAGCGAGGTGGAAATGCATGTTGTGGTGGATTGAGCAGATTGGTTTCATTTTGAGGTTGTAAGAAAACCACAGCAGCTTTTTCTTTATGTTCACCAATGACCAATGGTTCAAGTGCAGGTGTGAGTTTTAAGCGACGTGTTTCGCCATCGACAACGAGTGCATTACTTTTAGAATAATTCTGCAAGATATAACACACCACTTTTTGAGGTGTGTCTGTCGAAGCTTCAGTTTGTTCTGAAACTTGAGGCTCTGTTGGAACTTCTCCAAGAACATGCGGTGTTACTACTAGGTCAAGCAGCTTACTAGAAAGTCTGCGATACATTTGACCAAAGCCACTCTTGGACATAAAAACTCCTAACCGATGACGAATTACGCATCACAGCGAATAATGTGCGTTATTTTCTTAAATATAAGCCAAAAACAATATGTCATTTTCTAACAAATTGCATGGAAATTGGTAGATTTTATCGTTAAAAATCGTATTTTTAGTGATTATATCAAATAACCAATGTGACAATACAGTCAGCGAAACTTTAGTAAAATGATGGGGATTTATGGCAATATAAACTCAGTCGTCATTGCGATCTGTATTGGTTGAGTTTTTGATTGTGCAATAGCAATGAATCGAAATGTCAGAATGAAGGTTAGATATGAACAATTTAACGCAAGAACTTGTTAATTTACTTACTTTGGAAAAATTAGAAGAACATATTTTTCGTGGTCAAAGCCTCAATTTGGTAGGGAAGCGGGTATTTGGTGGACAAGTTCTTGGACAGGCACTTCGAGCAGCATCCTATACAACAGACCGTCCAGCACATTCATTACATGCATATTTTTTATTTGGCGGAGATGTGAATGCGCCGATTATTTATGAAGTAGAGAAATTACGTGACGGTAAAAGCTTTGTCAGTCGTCAAGTGCGTGCAATTCAGCATGGTCGCACTATTTTTTCAGCAATGGTCTCTTTTGCTCATACTGAGGAAGGTCTGGATTACCAAATTGCAGAACCTGAATATCCAAAGCCTGACGATTTAATTTCTGAGCAAGAACTGAAAGAAAACATCATCAATTTTGTTCCAGAAAATATTCGTGCGGCATTCATGCGTCCACGTCATGTTGAAATTCGCCCTGTGTCAATCAGCAATCCATTTCAACCTCAACCAGAATCTCCATCGTACGCGCATTATATTAAAACGCATGAAAAACTGGCCGCTGACGTTGCCAATGATATTTCGTTGAATCAAGCCATTGTTGCATTCTACTCGGATTATACCTTGATGATGTCGGCACTACGTCCACATGGCATGAACTATCTGACGCCAAGCTTACAATGTGCCAGTATCGATCATGCGATTTATTTCCATAAGCCATTTAAGGCAGATGAGTGGATGCTTTATGATATGGATGCAACGGTGAGTGCCAGTTCACGCGGTTTGAATTTTGGTAAAATGTGGCAGAACGGACAATTGGTGTGTAGTACCACCCAAGAAGGCTTAATGCGTTTAAGAGAAATTGAAAACCAATAAGGAGTTCATATTATTCTTCAAATAATCTATTTGAAATCTGGCTCGCTCATATTTGTAGAGCACTCAAGCAAAAGCCCTGTTTAAATCAGGGCTCATTTATTTCTAAGAAGTACGTATCTAAAAGCGTTTAATTTCTTCATAAAGTATTCAAAATAAATGCTGAACTTCTCACAAAAAATCTCTCGATTGCCAGAAGTCGGCATGGCATAGTGCAGTCACGTTTTTAAAAATAAAGCATGATGCTATGAGCTTGAATACGCAGATTTTGATTGCCGCAATATTTGGTGTCGCATTTGGTTTTTTATTAAATCTCTTTCCTGAAACGTCATTTTTCACAGGCAGTATTTACGGGTTGGGATTAATCAGCAGTATTTTTATTGGATTGCTGAAATTACTGTTAATTCCTTTGATTTTTAGCTCAATTGTGGTCGGGGTGTCTAATCTCCAGTCCGGGGGGCAGCTCGGGCGAACGTGGAAAATCACGCTCGCATGTTGTGTGACCACGACGTCACTGGCGTTAATTTTAGGGTTAACGTGTGCGCATTTATTTGATGTCGGGAAGGGTGTAGATGTTGCATTTTTTAAAGATGCAATGGATCAGCATCAGTCTCCTGATACGCTAACGCCGTCTTCATTTTTCACTAATTTTATTCAAAATACTTTGATCAACCCCTTCAAAGCATTCGCGGAAGGCAATGTGTTGGCTGTGGTTTTGTTTGCTTTAATGATTGGTGTTGCATTGGTGAAAGGCGGTGAGAAATTTAATGGGGTGCGTCAGCTGAGCCAGCAATTTTTCGACATTATGATGTTGATGATTGGTTGGGTGATGAAGATCGCACCATTGGGTATTTTTGCTTTGTTGGCAAAACTCATTGCCACTGAAGATATCTCTGTACTGAGTCGATTGGCTGAGTTTGCTGCTGTGGTGACAGGAACGACGATTTTCCATGGGGTGGTGGTATTACCACTACTCCTTTGGGTTTTTGGAAAAATGGATCCAATCACCTTTTTTAAAGGTGCACGAACAGCCTTGATTACAGCGTTTGCGACCAGTTCAAGTTCTGCCACCATGCCATTATCGCTCAAATGTGCGCAAGAAAATTTGGGTGTTAGACCGCAAACAGCAGGATTCGTGATTCCTTTAGGCACACAGTTAAATATGGATGGCACTGCCTTGTATGAGGCCGCTGCAGCATTATTCATTGCGAATTTAATGGGTTTAGATTTAACGCTCGGGCAACAGTTGATTGTCTGTGCAACCGCAATGATCGCATCACTTGGTGCACCAGGTATTCCAAGTGCGGGTATGGTGACCATGATTATGGTGCTTCAGTCTGTAGGCTTACCAGCAGAAGCGATTGCTATTTTATTACCGATTGATCGCTTATTGGATACCGTGCGAACTGTGGTGAATGTTCAAGGGGATATGATGATCAGCGTGGTTGTGGATCGTCATACTCGTGACAATGATGAACAAATGGATGCGGTATCATCGAGTTAAATATCTTTATCTCAGATTGTGCTGATCATCACCTTTAATGGTTTTGCTGTTTATTCATGAAGTGATGATTGATTGACGACACGTATGAATTGAAATGAAAAAAGCCTGCAGTATGAAATATTGCAGGCTTTTTGTATGACTGAATAAATGTTGAGGAGGTGATTAAGCGACTTTTAATGCAGCACGCTTTGCTGCTGGTGATTGATCAAGGTACGCAATCGCATCTTCAGTTTTTGCCTCATGAACTGGATCATACCAAGGCATTAAATAACCCAATTGTTGTGATACTAACCACAATGGATGTGGCAAAATGCGGTTATCTTTTTGAGCGATACGCGCCCATTCACGCCAGATCCAAGGTTTATATACTGCGGGTTTTATAGATGCATAGCGAGGATCTTGACTCATAATATGTGCAGCACCATCAACCCATAATCCAAGCACCGCGGCAATCACAATCACGCTTTGATAATAACGAGAAATGTAGCCACCACCCAGATGACGATACAGATCAAAAGCAACAGTACGATGTTCGATTTCTTCAGCACCATGCCATTTAACTAAATCCAGCATATTGGCATCAGCGCCAAGTTCACCCCATTTCTTATTATAGAGTGCATATTTACCTAAGACGCAGGTCATATGTTCAACGGTCGCAACAACGCCTAAGCGGAATAAATCCCATTGATGATCGAGTATTTCTGGAACTTTAATGCCCAGTGGTTGGTCTGCAAGTAATTTTCCAAATAGGAAATCCATAAGGTCTAAATTACGTTGAATATCAATATTACGAGCAGAGAGATATTCTTTATTGGCTGAATTATGTGCTTGAGCATGCATGGCTTCTTGGCGAATAAATGCTTTTACATCTTCTGCCAATTTTTCAT
Organism: Acinetobacter sp. CY79; assembly: GCF_059515845.1. Taxonomy (NCBI): domain Bacteria; kingdom Pseudomonadati; phylum Pseudomonadota; class Gammaproteobacteria; order Moraxellales; family Moraxellaceae; genus Acinetobacter; species Acinetobacter sp. CY79. The sequence goes on along the minus strand of NZ_JCAKMY010000012.1, from coordinate 46,662 downwards.
CGGTAATTTTCGGCAGAACTTTGTTGTAAAGGCGACAGAACCAAAATTCACCTGCAGGCAAAATATTATTAATTTCATTAATGAAATAGCTGGTAAAGGGTTGATCTGGAATCCAATCCACAGGCGTTTCAGCCCATTCAAATTTAACCTTACGTGGTTTGATGTGATACTGAATAGACGATCCAATCTTACTATTTTTTAATTTAGCCAATAGTTTCATCACATTTCCTGAATTATTGTTGTGTTACTTATCATTCAGTATAAAAAAATGCCCCCGATTGTTATTAGCAATTGGGGACATTCATCTATCAATATGTGATCTTTTGTGTCTAACAAAAATATCTCAATGGATTATTTATCCAATTTTTCAATAGATGGGTCAGTTTCAGTTTCTAGATCTGAATCCGTATCTAGATCTATATCACTTTCTGAAGCTTCAGGAATTGCAGACATGTCGAAACCTTGTGGATATTCGAGGGTATAGTTCAAACGACCACCCATGACACTGGCTAACTCTTCCAAACCGATTCGGTTCAGTGAAGAGAACAATTGAATAGAGAAGTTCAATTTCATTTTCTTCAATTGGGCTTGCACTTCTTGAAGCGTTTTGGAAGCAGGGCCACGATTCAATTTATCAGCTTTGGTGAGTAACACGTGAACGAATAATTTACGCGAATGGGCCCATTCCAACATCATGACATCAAAGTGTTGAAGTGGATGGCGAATATCCATCAATAACACCAAACCTTGCAAGCTTTGACGATGAATCAAGTAATTCTCAAGTTCTTTTTGCCATACGATTTTCATGGCTTCGGGTACGGCAGCATAGCCATAACCCGGTAAATCGACTAGACGCTGATCAGGATTGCCCAAGCTAAAGAAGTTGATCATTTGCGTACGGCCAGGACGTTTTGATGCGCGGGCCAATTGCTTTTGATTGGTCAAGGCATTGATTGCGCTTGATTTACCAGCATTGGAACGTCCAGCAAAAGCAATTTCATAACCAGTGTCTTCAACACAAATACTGAGCTTTGGCGCACTCATTAAGAATTCGGCTTTACATAACCAGTTGAGTGCTGAAACAGCATATTCTGTGATCGCAGGATCAACCGCCTTTTCATAGCTAATCTTTTGTTTAGGCGCGTTTGATGTCTTTGAATTCTTAGACTTTCCACTACTGCGATGCATAACTCAACTTCAATAAAATGACCAACAATTGCGTATTATAAAGCAAGTCGGGAATCCAAGCGAACTTTGTCAGCGAGAGTTTTAAATTCAAAGTGATTGTGGTTGTTAAGTTTTGAAAGGTGAATGAAAAATTGAATTGAATTCAGATGCGATAGGCTTTTAAAAACTGGAAAACATTCATTTCTGGTCGGTTGTTTTAAAGCGCTAGAAAATCAATCGCATTGTTTGATGTATGTGTGCTTAATGAAGAAGCTGGAGGACGGGATCTAAATGCTTCGGCTAAGGTATATTGATTAAGACTTTGATAAAATTGTTCAACAGCATGATTTAAAATACCCTTTAAACCGCACTGACTACGGAGGACGCAAGGTGGAGTATTACACTCTACGACCTGTTGATCACCTTCCAGAATTCTTAAAACATCGCCCAGCTTGAAATCTAAAGCTGTTGGATTGATTCTGATCCCACCACCTTTACCACGCGTGGTTATAATCCATTTCTTTTTCGACATAAAATGGACGATTTTGACCAAGTGATTTTGAGAGACAAGCAAATTTTCCGCGAGTTCAGCAATCGTGTAAGGTAAATCTCGTGGTCTTGAGATGTACATTAAGACACGTAATGCATAATCAGAAAATTTATTGAGTTGCATAACTGGATCAAATTTGAAGGATTCAAGGAATCTTAGCCTGAAAGTCCTTAAAAGAAAACTTGGCAGGCTAAGTTTTAGCTTGGATACGAGTTTAAATTAACGGCTGAGTGGCGCTGTAACTTCAACCACATCGCCAATGTTGTAATGATTCAGCAGAATATTGGCCACTGAAAAATCAGTTGGGTTTTCTTCAGCAATCACATCAAAGGTGTATTGAGTTGATTGTGCTGTGACAAAAGTGAACTGTTGAGGTTGTTTTAAATTTTGTCCTGGTACTTCAACACGTACAGAAATGTAGTCACGAGGTTGAGCAGGAAGAATTGCTTGTTGATCTTGAGGATGCAGGGTAATGCGTTTTGACTTGTCATTACCTTCGATATGGGTAATGTTGAATTTACGCCATCCAGCCCAACCGCCAGTTTGTGCTGCAAGATTTTCGTATTTCTGTTTCTCTACACCAATTAAGATATCTGCAAGTTGTAAGTAAGCAGCTTTCCATGCAGCGATCAGTTCTGCTTCCATTGGGACATCAAGAACTTCACTGATTGAATGTAATAGGTTTTCACCGACAATTGCATATTGCTCAGGACGAATATCTAAGCTGACATGTTTCGTGGTGATGTGTTCAATAGCTTTTGCTAAAACACTTGGATTCTCAATATGTTCAGCATAAGCCAAAACAGCAGCTGCTAGAGCGCGTGGTTGACGACCTGTACTTTGGTGATCAAGGTTAAATACGTTGTTGAGTTCAGGGTTATTTTTCAACATACGTTGATAGAAATAGCTAGTTAATGCTACGCCATTTTCGCGCAGAACAGGAACAGTACTTTTAACAAGTTCGATATGCTCAGGAGTCATATTCATGCTTTTACTTCTATTCAGAGTTATAAGATGTATTTAAAATACATCTTTAAATTTATTACTACAATAGCCAAAATTAGAAAACCATAAAAAAATTATGGGATATTAAAATATCCCATAATTTTTAGCTAAATAATCTGTAAAGTGAATGAGGGGGAGATAGGGTTTAGGAGCTTATTTCTTACCAAATAAAGAACCGAGTAAACCACGAACGATCTTTTGACCTGTTGATCCACCGAGACTTCGTGCAGCACTTTTAGCAAATGTACCCAAAATGTCCTGTGTCATTTTCTCACGTTGCTTCGCTGAGCGTTCAGCTTCTTTTTGTTGTTCTTTGAGAAGGAGATCCTGTTGGCGAGCCTGTTGTTTTGCAAGGACTTCAGCTTCTTTAGCTTGTTGTTTAGCCAATGCTTCTTGTTCTTTGGCCTCAACTTTATCTTGTTCTGCTTGAGCAGCTTGTTGTTGGCGTTCTGCAACCTTATTTTGCAGCATTTCAAAGGCACTTTCACGATCAACTTCTTTTTCGTAGATACCTGCGACAACACTTTGATTCATTAGTCCTTTACGTTCATCTGTTGTAATCGGACTAAATGAAGAATAAGGAGGCATCACCCAAGCGCGTTCAACAATTTGGGGAATACCTTGCTCATCTAGACAGCTAATTAAAGCTTCACCTACACCTAATTCTGTGATGGCTTGATCCACTTCAAATTCAGGATTTGCACGAAAGGTATCGGCAGCTGTTTTTACAGCTTTTTGATCTTTCGGTGTAAATGCGCGAAGTGCATGTTGAACACGGTTACCCAATTGACCTAGTACGCTTTCAGGTAGGTCGAGAGGATTCTGTGTGACAAAATAAATGCCGACACCTTTGGAGCGAATCAAACGAACGACTTGTTCAATTTTTTCTTGTAAGGCATCGCTGGCATTATCAAATAGCAAATGTGCTTCATCAAAGAAGAACACTAATTTAGGCTTATCCATATCGCCGACTTCAGGAAGTTGTTCAAACAACTCTGAAAGCATCCATAATAAAAAGGTTGCATATAGCTTAGGTGTATTCATCAACTTATCGGCAGCCAATAAATTGATATTACCTCGCCCTTGATCATCAGTTTGGATGAAATCCATAATATTGAGTGCGGGTTCGCCAAAGAACTTATCACCCCCTTGATCTGCAAGTGCAAGCAAGTTTCGTTGAATTGCACCTAAACTTGCAGGAGAGAGATTGCCATACTCAGCTTTAAAGTCGGCAGCATGTTCACTCACATAGGTGATCATTGCTTTGAGATCTTTAAAATCAATCAGCAATAGCCCTTTATCATCTGCGATACGGAAAATCGCTGAAAGTACGCCTTCTTGTGTGTCATTCAAATTCAACATGCGTGACAGTAGCAGAGGACCGATCTCTGAAACTGTAGTACGAATCGGATGGCCTTGCTCACCAAACAAATCCCAAAAAACGACGGGTGAGGCAGCGAATGGAATAGACTCGATGTTTAAACTTTGAATACGCTCTTTAAATTTAGGATTGGGTTCACCCGCTTTCGCAAGACTCGAAACATCGCCTTTGGCATCAGCTAAGAATACGGGCACACCAATACGTGAAAAACTTTCTGCCAATACTTTTAAGGTGACAGTCTTACCAGTACCTGTCGCACCCGCAATCAAACCATGACGGTTCGCGAACTGTGAATGTAAGACAACATCTTGTTGAGTATTTGTGGTTTTTTTAGCGATGACAATTGGTGTGCCCATAGCGATACCTTTTTATATTTTCAATTATTCATTTTTATGCGTATGCAGTTGTTTTAGCGCATTTTCTATATCTTGGATTAAATCTTGAGGATGTTCCAGTCCTATACAAAAACGAACCAGTAAACCTTGTTGCAAATGTGTATTTTCTAATTTGCGCATGTCTTTTAAGTTATACAACATCACCAGGCTCACAGGGCCACCCCAACTGAATCCAAGCTTAAATAATTGTAGTTGATCGCAGAAATAACGGATATCAGCAAGTGTATATTGAGGATTGAAAATAACGCTCACAAGTCCAGCACTTTGCTCAGTTAAACAAATATCTCTCCAGTAATGATGGCCAGCTGATTCTGAATCAGCTGGATGCAACACTTGCACAAACTCATTCTGTTGTTTTAGCCAATCAAGAAGTTGAAGCGCAGACTCTGCTTGAGTTTCATAACGAATTTTCATCGATGCCAAACTACGTTGAATTTGTGCAACATCATCGCCAGATACAGAAATACCTTGTAAGGCATGCATTTTAAATAATTGGTGATGCAGCTTCTTGTCGCGCGTCACAATAGATCCCATGAGAATGTCACCGCCACCACTTGGGTATTTCGTTAAGGCGTGTACAGTCATATCAACACTTAAATGTTGTTGACCAAAATCAAATGCATTAAAGGCTAACCCAGCCCCCCAAGTGTTATCGAGGGCAGTCAAAATATTCTTAGATTTTGCTTTTAAAACCAATCCCTCTAGGTCAGGAAATTCTAAGGTGACTGAACCAGCTGCTTCGAGCCAGATGAGCTTGGCTTGCGCAGTGGGTCGAAAACTATCAACGTCTATTGAGTTGTAAATTTTGACTTGGATGCCGTAACGAGCTTCTAGGTTAAGCAAATGTTCCATGTTGGGACCATAAATATTGTCTGATACCCAAACCTCATCACCCTGAGCTAAAAAACAGGAATTAACTAAATTAATTGCAGACAATCCACTTGGTGCAAGTAAGCAGAATTCACCGCCTTCTATTTGTGCAATGTTATCGGCAAGTGTGAATGTAGTGGGTGTACCATGTGTGCCATAGCTATAATCATAGTCATCTGTCCAATGACGATTAAATAAAGCGTCTGTATTTTTAAAAATAATCGTAGACGCACGATAAATAGGAGGTTGTACGCTAGAGATAAACTGTGGGGCTTTACGAGGTGCATGGATCAGATGGGTTTGTGGATTTTTCTTCACAGCTCAGCTCAAAATTAAAAACAGAATAAGCATTAGCAAAACATAATATTCGGGTTAAACAAAGCAATGATTTGTTTAAAAATAATAAAATTTCATCGGGTTGGCTTCATTTTTGCAAAGTTAAAGTACTTATATAATAAAGATCAGGAAAATTTGAATGAAAAATTTAAAAGTTCATTATTTTCAGCATATTGCAGGTGAAGGTTTTGGCAGTTGCTATGAATATTTAATAGCTAAAGGCGCACAATTAAGTGCAACAGAATTCTTTGCACTTCCTGTAGATCGATCATTAGATATTGAAGCATTACCTTTAATAAAGGATGTGGATCTGTTGATCATCATGGGAGGCACGATGAGTGTTAATGATGAAGCTAACTTTCCATGGTTAACGGTGGAAAAAAGGTGGTTAAGACGATATTTATCACAAGGAAAGCCAGCCATAGGGCTGTGTTTGGGTGGTCAGCTCATCGCGAATGCTTTAGGGGCAAATGTGAGTCGTAATTCAGAACAAGAGTTAGGGTGGTTTGAAGTCAGTCGAAGTCATACAGTCAATGGTGAATATTTTTGTGTGCCAGAAAAACTTACCGTGATGCACTGGCATAGTGAAACCTTTGAAATACCCAAAGGGGGGATACGCCTACTTGAGAACAAAGTATGTGCAAATCAAATGTATCAAATAGGGCGTAATGTACTTGGTTTTCAATTTCATCCAGAAATAACCCCGCAAGTCTTGCAATCTTTTATTGATAATGAGGAGCATGATCACACCTTTAGAGGATCTTTTGTACAACCATTAGAGCTGCTCAGAAAAAGTAAAACAACACAGTTTAAACCAGGCAACCAATTTTTAAATGATGCAATTGACTATGTTCTAAGTGCATAAAGTGATGCTTCCGTATACCAGTAAATAGATATTTCATAAGGGCTATGTTTAAAATAAATCGCCAAATAGGTTTGCTTAACACTTAAACAATCGTTATAATGGGCGACCCTTAAATATTGAGGGCTAAACAACGCTGAATGTTGTTTAGGTCGTTACAGTCGTGGCATCGATCATGACCTTAGTGATTTTCACTGCCTTTGACACTCGCCTTGTTTTGAATAGGGGGAGATGCGTCATGGGTGATTCTTTATATATTTTGGCTTGGAGTTTACTGGTATGTCTAACCAGAGAATCCGTATCCGTTTGAAGTCTTTTGATCATCGTTTAATTGATCAATCTTCTCAAGAGATCGTAGAAACAGCAAAACGTACTGGCGCACAAGTTTGTGGTCCAATCCCGATGCCAACTCGCATCGAACGTTTTAACGTTCTAACATCACCGCACGTTAACAAAGACGCGCGTGATCAGTATGAAATCCGTACTTACAAGCGTTTGATCGATATCGTTCAACCTACAGATAAAACTGTTGACGCGTTGATGAAGTTGGATCTTGCAGCTGGTGTTGATGTTCAGATCGCATTGGGTTAAGGCTTTCGGTTAATTAACGTTTTAAGTTAATTAAGCCGCTTTTTTAGAGGTTTATGCACATGGCTATTGGTTTAGTCGGTCGCAAGTGCGGTATGACTCGTATCTTTACAGATGCTGGTGTTTCTGTACCTGTTACAGTGATTGAGGTTGATCCTAACCGCATCACTCAAATCAAAACGCTTGAAACTGATGGTTATCAAGCGATTCAAATCACTACTGGTGAACGTCGCGAATCTCGCGTAACTAACCCTCAGAAAGGTCACTTCGCTAAAGCGGGTGTTGCTGCTGGTCGTTTAGTTCAAGAATTCCGTGTTTCAGAAGCTGAGCTTGAAGGTCGTGAAGTTGGTGGTTCTCTTACTGTTGAGTTGTTCTCAGTTGGTCAAATTGTTGACGTAACTGGTACTTCTAAAGGTAAAGGTTTCCAAGGTGGTGTTAAGCGTTGGAACTTCCGTACGCAAGATGCTACTCACGGTAACTCAGTTTCTCACCGTGTTTTAGGTTCTACAGGTCAAAACCAGACTCCTGGTCGCGTGTTCAAAGGCAAAAAAATGGCTGGCCATTTAGGTGCTGAACGTGTAACTACACAGGGTCTTGAGATTGTTGCTATCGATACTGAACGTTCAGTTCTAGTAGTTAAGGGTGCAGTCCCTGGTGCTACTGGTGGTGACGTTACTGTTCGTCCTACGATCAAGGCTTGAGGGGAAATATTGTGAATTTAAATACTGTTTCCGGCTCTGCTGTTGAATTGTCTGAAGTTGCTTTCGGGCGTGAGTTTAATGAAGCTCTTGTACACCAAGTTGTTACAGCTTATTTAGCTGGTGGTCGTCAAGGTTCTAAAGCTCAAAAATCACGTGGTGATGTATCTGGCGGTGGTAAAAAACCATTCCGTCAAAAAGGTACTGGCCGCGCACGTGCTGGTTCTATTCGTAGCCCAATCTGGGTTGGCGGTGGTAAAACTTTTGCTGCTCGTCCACAAGACTGGTCTCAAAAAGTAAACCGTAAAATGTATCGCGGTGCTATGCAATGCATCCTAGCTGAACTTGTTCGTCAAGATCGCTTAGTTTTAGTGGAAGAGTTTGCTGTTGCTGCTCCAAAAACTAAAGAATTGCTTGCAAAACTTAACGACTTAAATGCGACTCGCGCTTTGATCGTTACAGATGCTGTTGATGAGAACTTGTATCTTGCTGCTCGTAACATTCCACATGTAGATGTGGTTGATGCTGCTGCAATCGATCCTGTTAGCTTGATTGCGTTTGACAAAGTTGTTATGTCTGTAGCTGCTGCTAAGAAAATTGAGGTAGAACTCGGATGAACAACGAACGTATCTATCAAGTCCTACAAGGACCTGTATTCTCAGAAAAAGCTCAAGTTTTAGGTGAGACTGCTGGTGTTCAAGTTTTTAAAGTTGCGATCAACGCAAACAAACTTGAAATCAAAAAAGCAGTTGAACAATTGTTTGGTGTAGAAGTTGTTAAAGTTAACACGACTATCACTAAAGGTAAGACTAAACGCTTTGGTAAAACATTAGGACGTCGTTCTGATGTTAAAAAAGCATACGTCACCCTGAAAGCTGGCCAAGATGTTGAAATGGCTGACTTGGGCGATACCGCTGAAAGCACAGCGGAATAAGGACGAGAATTATGCCTATTCAAAAATGTAAGCCAACGTCTCCAGGACGTCGCTTTGTAGAGAAAGTCGTTCACGACCATCTTCACAAAGGCGCGCCTTATGCTCCGTTGGTTGAAGCTAAAAAACGTACTGGTGGTCGTAATAATAACGGTCACATCACGACTCGTCACGTAGGTGGCGGTCATAAGCAGAACTACCGTATTGTTGACTTCAAACGTAACAAAGATGGTATTCCTGCAACTGTAGAGCGTATCGAATACGATCCTAACCGTACTGCACACATTGCACTTGTATTGTATGCTGATGGTGAGCGTCGTTATATCATCGCTCCTAAAGGCCTTCGCGCTGGTGATAAAGTACAGTCTGGTAACGATGCTCCAATTCGTCCAGGTAACTGTTTACCACTTCGCAACATGCCTATCGGTTCTACTCTTCACAACATCGAACTTAAAATCGGTAAAGGCGCGCAACTCGCTCGTTCAGCTGGTACTTCAGTTCAGTTGTTGGGTCGTGACGGTTCTTACGCTATTGTTCGTCTACGTTCAGGCGAGATGCGTAAAATTCACGTTGAATGCCGTGCAGTTCTTGGTGAAGTTTCTAACCAAGAAAGCAACCTTCGTTCACTCGGTAAAGCTGGTGCAGCTCGCTGGCGTGGTGTTCGTCCTACCGTTCGTGGTATGGCGATGAACCCAGTTGACCATCCACATGGTGGTGGTGAAGGGCGTAACAAAGGTATTCAACCTGTAAGCCCATGGGGTCAAAAAGCTAAAGGGTACAAAACACGTACCAATAAGCGTACGACTAAGATGATCATTCGCGACCGTCGCGTTAAGTAACAAGTAAAGGAATCTGACAATGCCTCGTTCTCTGAAAAAAGGCCCATTCGTCGATGCGCACTTGTTCGCTAAGGTTGAAGCGGCTATCGCGGCTAATAACCGTAAGCCGATCAAAACTTGGTCGCGTCGTTCGATGATCCTCCCGGATTTTGTTGGTTTAACAATTTCTGTCCATAATGGCCGTAACCATGTTCCAGTGATTGTATCTGAACATATGGTTGGTCATAAACTCGGTGAATTCGCGCCAACTCGTACCTATCGTGGTCACGGTGTTGACAAGAAGTCTAAACGTTAAGGTGCTATGATGGAAGTTACTGCTAAATTACGCGGTGCCGCTATCTCGGCACAAAAAACTCGTTTAGTTGCAGATTTAATCCGTGGCAAATCAGTTGCTCACGCGCTTAACATCTTAAACTTCAGCAACAAAAAAGCTGCAGTTTTAGTTAAAAAAGCTTTGGAATCTGCGATTGCTAACGCTGAACACAATAACAGTTTAGATGTAGACGACCTTAAAGTTTCTACGATCTACGTTGATGAAGGCACTAGCCTGAAACGTATTTTGCCACGTGCTAAAGGCCGTGCAGATCGTATTACTAAGCGTACTTGTCACATCACCGTTAAGGTAGGGGTTTGATATGGGTCAGAAGGTTCATCCAATCGGTATCCGCCTAGGTGTTGTGAAACGTCATAACGCTAACTGGTACGCGAGTCCGAAACAATATGCTGAATACTTGCTTAAAGATCTTCAAGTTCGTGAGTTTTTGAACAAAAAACTTAAGAATGCGATGGTGAGCAATATTCTTATCGAACGTCCTACTGGCGCTGCTAAAGTTACTATTAGCACTGCTCGTCCTGGTATCGTAATCGGTAAAAAAGGCGAAGACATTGAGAAATTACAACGCGAATTAACATCTATTATGGGTGTTCCTGCGCAAGTAAGCATCAACGAAATCGATCGCCCAGACTTAGACGCTCGTCTAGTTGGTGAAGCTATCGCTTCTCAATTAGAAAAACGTGTAATGTTCCGTCGTGCTATGAAGCGTGCGGTTCAGAACTCTATGCGTTCTGGTGCTAAAGGTATTAAAGTTGAAGTTTCTGGTCGTCTTGGTGGTGCAGAGATTGCTCGTACTGAGTGGTATCGTGAAGGTCGTGTGCCTTTGCATACACTTCGTGCTGACATCGACTACACTTCAGTACGTGCTGAAACTACTTACGGTACGATCGGCGTTAAAGTGTGGATTTTCCGTGGTGAGATCTTAGGTGGCATGAAACAAGTCATGAACCCTGCTCCTGCTGAAGATCGTCCAGCTAAACGCGGTCGCGGTCGTGGTGAAGGTCAAGAGCGTCGTGGTCGTCGCAATGATCGTTCTGCTGAAAAAGGAGAATAAACCATGTTGCAACCTAAACGTACAAAATTCCGTAAAGTGCAGAAAGGCCGTAACACTGGTCTAGCTCACCGCGGTAGCACTGTATCTTTTGGTACAATCGCTCTTAAATCAATTGAACGTGGTCAAATGACTGCGCGTCAAATTGAAGCAGCGCGTCGTACAATCAGCCGTCGTATTAAACGTGGTGGTAAAATCTTTATCCGTGTTTTCCCAGACAAACCAATTACCTCTAAGCCTCTTGAAGTGCGTATGGGTAAAGGTAAAGGTTCGGTGGAATACTGGGTTTGTCAAATCAAACCAGGTAAAGTCTTGTACGAAATTGATGGTGTTAACGAAGAATTGGCTACAGAAGCTTTCAAGCTTGCTGCTGCTAAACTACCGTTTAAAACCACTATCGTGACTCGGACGGTAATGTAATGAATATTAAAGATCTACGTGAAAAGTCGGTAGAAGAATTGACAGCTTTGCTTGATGAGCAACAGTTGAACCAATTCCGTCTTCGCATGGCGAAATCAACTGGTCAATTGGGTAAATCGCATGAAGTTGCGCTTACTCGTAAGACAATTGCTCGCATCAAGACCCTCCTTACCGAAAAACAGGAGAACGCACAATGAGTGAGCAAACAGTTCGCACGTTAACAGGTAAAGTAGTAAGCGACAAGATGGATAAGTCTATCGTTGTTCTTATCGAACGCCGCGTTCAACATCCGTTGTATGGCAAATCGATTCGCCGTTCAACAAAATTACACGCTCATGATGAGAACAACACTGCTAAAGCTGGCGACGTTGTAACCATTAAAGAATGCCGCCCAATGTCTAAAACTAAGTCATGGACTTTAGTTGAAGTAATTGAAGCTGCAGCTGAGTAATTAACGTTCTTGTTGCATCATCGGTCAATTTCGAGTACTCTTTGAGCCTTTCGAAAATGTGACCGGTGATGCTCGGTTTTGGAGTAGGGCAATGATTCAGACCGAAAGTATGCTCGACGTAGCAGACAACAGTGGTGCTCGCCGCGTACAATGTATCAAAGTACTAGGTGGTTCACATCGTCGTTATGCTTCTGTTGGCGACATTATTAAAGTTACTGTAAAAGAAGCAATTCCACGTGGCCGTGTTAAAAAAGGTGACGTGATGAATGCAGTTGTTGTACGTACAAAATTCGGCATTCGTCGTCCAGACGGTTCTGTGATCCGTTTTGATGACAACGCTGCTGTTATTTTAAACAACAACAAAGCTCCGATTGCTACTCGTATTTTCGGACCAGTGACTCGTGAACTTCGTACTGAACAGTTCATGAAAATCATTTCATTGGCTCCTGAAGTTCTATAATAGAGGCAATCATGGCTAAGATTAAAAAAGGCGATCAAGTAATTGTGATCGCAGGTAAAGAAAAAGGCAAACAGGGTTCTGTTTTGTCTGTTTCGAATGACCGTGTTCTTGTTGAAGGCTTGAATTTGGTTAAGAAGCATCAAAAGCCTAATCGTGCAACAGGTGCTGAAGGCGCTGTCGTTACACAAGAAGCTTCGCTTCATATCTCTAACGTGGCAATTTTTAATGCTACAACCCAAAAGGCTGACCGTGTTGGTTACCAAGTAGTAGAAGGCGTGAAAACTCGCGTATTCAAATCTAATGGTGAATCAGTGGCGGTAGCGAAGTAATAGGTTGAATTAGGCTATGGCCAGACTTAAAACACGTTATAACGACGAACTTAAAGCTCAATTGTTAGAAACTTTGGGCGTTAAGAATGTGATGGAAATTCCACGCATCACAAAAATTACCATCAACATGGGTGTTGGTGCTGCTTCTGCTGACAAGAAATTGTTAGATGGCGCTCTTTCAGATATGCAAGCAATTGCTGGTCAAAAACCAGTTCTTACATTAGCTCGCAAATCTATCGCTGGTTTCAAAATCCGTGATGGTTGGCCGATTGGTTGTAAAGTGACTTTACGCGGCGAACGTATGTACGAATTCTTAGACCGTTTGATCTCTATCGCGATCCCTCGTATTCGTGACTTCCGCGGTTTTTCTGCGAAATCATTTGATGGTCGTGGTAACTATTCAATGGGTTTAAAGGAACAAATCATGTTCCCTGAAATCGACTTTGATAAGATTGATCGTATTCGTGGTATGGATATTACTATTACTACGACTGCTCGCACCGATGACGAAGGCCGTGCGCTTATGCGTGCATTCGGCTTCCCGTTCAAATAAGAGGTCGATATGGCTAAGAAAGGTATGATTAATCGCGAATTGAAACGCGAAGCTACTGTTGCTAAATACGCTGCAAAACGCGCTGAATTAAAAGCGATTATTGCAAACGTAAATGCGAGCGACGAAGAGCGTTTCGAAGCGATGATGAAATTTCAAGCATTACCACGTAATGCGTCTCCAGTACGTCTTCGTAACCGTTGTGGTTTAACTGGTCGTCCTCATGGTTACTTCCGTAAGTTCGGTCTAAGCCGTAACAAATTACGTGAAACAGTAATGCAAGGTGATGTACCGGGCGTTGTTAAGGCAAGCTGGTAAGGAGCGACTATAAATGAGTATGCAAGATACCGTTGCCGACATGCTAACACGTGTTCGTAACGCACAAATGGCGAAGAAACAAACTGTTTCTATGCCTAACTCTAAGTTGAAGGTTGCTATTGCAAACGTTCTTCAACAAGAGGGTTATATCGCTGATGTAGCGGTTGCTGAAAACGAAGGCAAACCTACGTTAACGATTACTTTAAAATATTTCGAAGGCAAACCAGTTATCGAAACTGTGAAACGCGTAAGCCGTCCAGGTCTACGTCAATATCGCGGTAAAGATGCACTTCCAAGCGTTAAGCAAGGTTTAGGTATTGCAATTGTTTCTACAAGCAAAGGCATCATGACTGATCGCGCTGCACGTGCTGCAGGTATCGGTGGTGAAGTTGTTGCTTTTGTTTCTTAATAGGTGATTCCTCATGTCTCGTGTGGCTAAAGCCCCAGTAACTGTACCTAACGGTGTAACAGTTACTCAGAACGGCCGGCAGGTCGAAGTGAAAGGCAGCAAAGGTACATTGTCTTTCAACCTGCATGCGCTGGTCGAGCTTAATCAGGAAGAAGGTACACTTCAGATTGCTCCTAAAACAGAGTCGAAAGACGCTTGGATGCAAGCTGGTACTGCTCGCGCTATGCTTAACAACCTTGTGAAAGGTGTAAGCGAAGGTTTCGAACGTAAGTTACAGTTAATTGGTGTTGGTTATAAAGCTGCTGTTAAAGGTGATACTGTTCATCTTAACTTAGGTTTTTCTCACCCAGTTGATTATAAACTTCCTGAAGGTGTAACTGCTGAAACTCCAACTGCTACTGAAATCGTTTTGAAATCAGCAAGCAAACATATGTTGGGTCAAGTAGCTGCAGATATCCGTGGATACCGTCCACCAGAGCCGTATAAAGGTAAAGGTGTTCGTTATTCGGATGAAGTTGTTCTTCGTAAAGAAGCTAAGAAGAAATAAGGCGCGAGGTTCTTATGAACGAAAAGAAACAAACCCGTTTGCGTCGTGCGAAAAGCACACGCTTGCACATCCGTGCATTGGGTGCGACTCGTTTGTGTGTAAACCGCACTCCGCGTCACATCTATGCTCAAGTTATCTCAGCAGATGGTGGCAAAGTTTTAGCGCAAGCTTCAACTTTAGATGCTACTTTACGTGCTGGTTCAACTGGTAACGTTGATGCTGCAACTAAAGTAGGTGCTTTAATCGCAGAGCGTGCTAAAGCAGCTGGCGTAACTAAAGTTGCATTTGACCGTTCTGGTTTCAAATATCATGGTCGTATCAAAGCCTTGGCTGATGCTGCTCGTGAAAACGGCTTGGAGTTCTAATCATGGCTAAAGTTGAACAAAACGAAGGTCTTGTTGAAAAGCTGGTTGCCGTTGATCGTGTAGCCAAAGTTGTTAAGGGTGGTCGTATCTTCTCTTTCACAGCATTAACAGTTGTGGGTGATGGTAATGGTCGCGTAGGTTTTGGTCGTGGTAAAGCACGTGAAGTTCCAGCTGCTATTTCTAAAGCACTTGAAGCTGCTCGTCGCAACATGATCACTGTTGATCTTGCAGGTACTACTCTGCAACACCCTGTGAATGCTCGTCATGGTGCAAGCCGTGTTTACATGCAACCTGCTTCTGAAGGTACTGGCGTAATTGCTGGTGGCGCAATGCGTGCCGTTCTAGAAGCAGCTGGTGTACACAACGTACTTGCTAAATGTTATGGTTCTACTAACGCTGCTAACGTAGTAAACGCAACTTTCAAAGGTTTGCGTGATATGACTTCTCCTGAGAAGGTTGCTGCGAAACGTGGTCTTTCAGTAGAACAAATTCAAGGGTAATCAATCATGAAAACGATTAAAGTTACCCAGACTAAATCTTCATCGCATCGCTTGAAAAATCACAAGCTTAGCCTTAAAGGTTTAGGTCTGCGTCGTATTGGTCATACTGTTGAAGTGCAAGACACGCCTTCTAACCGTGGTATGATCAACCAAGTCTACTATATGGTTAGTGTAGAGGAATAAGCCATGACTCTGCGTTTAAATACAATTGCGCCTGCAGAAGGTGCTAAGCGTGATAACCTTCGTCTAGGCCGTGGTATCGGTTCTGGTGTTGGTAAGACTGGTGGCCGTGGTGTCAAAGGTCAAAACTCACGTAAGAGCGGTGGTACACGTCCTGGTTTCGAAGGCGGTCAAACTGCGTTATATCGTCGTTTGCCTAAATTCGGTTTCACTAGCCAATTGGCATTGAAAACTGCTGAAGTACGTTTGTCTGAACTTGCAAAAGTTGAAGGCGATATCGTTACTTTGGAAACTTTGAAAGCGGCAAACGTTGTACGTAAAGATATGATTCGTGCTCGTATTGTTCTTTCTGGTGAAATCACTCGTGCGTTCACTGTTCAAGGTGTTGCATTGACTAAAGGCGCTAAAGCTGCTGTTGAAGCTGCTGGCGGTAAAGTCGAGGAGTAATCGCGAGTGTCTATGTCTCCTAGTTCTACAGGTCATGTTCACATGATGAAGGGGCAACCATTTCACGTGAAGTACCGTGAAATCATTCAACGTTTGTTATTTTTGGTAGCTGCGTTGGTTGTCTTTCGACTAGGAGCGCATATTCCGCTGCCAGGTATTGATAATGTCGCTTTAGAACGTTTTTTCCAAGCCAATGAGGGTACATTCCTCGGCCTGTTTAATATGTTTTCTGGCGGGGCATTGGAACGAATGTCCATTCTTGCGTTAGGGATTATGCCGTACATTTCTGCATCTATTATTGTGCAGTTGATGTCATCGGTAGTCCCATCGCTAGAAGCATTAAAGAAAGAGGGCGAGCAGGGCAAACGTAAGATTAACCAATATACTCGCTACGGCACCTTATTTCTTGCTTTGGTGCAAGGTATTGGGATGTGTGCAGGACTCATTAGTCAAGGAATTACCTTTACTTCTGGTCTTGCTTTTTACATTCCAGCGCTAACTTCTTTAGTTGCGGGTACCATGTTCCTCATGTGGTTAGGAGAGCAAATTACCGAACGTGGTGTTGGTAATGGTATCTCGATGATCATTTTTGCAGGGATTGTTGCTGGTTTGCCAAGCATGGTCGTACAGTCATTTACCCTTGTGGAAAATGGTCAGTCCAGCCTAATTGGTATAGCAGTTTTTGGTTTATTATCTTTGGCTGTTTTGGCAGCTATTGTGTTTATTGAAAAGGCACAACGTCGTATACCTGTTAACTATGCTCAAAAGCAGCAAGGTCGTCGAGTATTTACTGCACAACAGACGCATTTGCCATTGAAAATTAACATGGCAGGGGTGATTCCAGCAATTTTCGCTAGTTCGTTATTGTTGTTCCCTGCGAGTTTAGGTCAATGGTTAGGTAGTTCTGATCCTAGTGCAGGAATTGTAAAGCGTACACTACAAGATTTGGCATTAGTTTTGTCGCCTGGACAACCGTTGTATTTGGTGCTTTTCGGTGCGCTCATTATATTCTTCTGTTACTTCTATACGGCATTAGTATTTAGTCCTAAAGAAGTCTCTGAAAATTTAAAGCGTAGTGGAGCTTATGTACCTGGTATTCGCCCAGGTGAGCAAACTGCTCGTTATTTAGATCATATTCTTAGTCGTTTGACTTTTATTGGCGCAATCTATATTACAGTTGTGTGTTTAATGCCGATGGTACTGCAAAGTTCATTTGGTATTCCTTTCCACCTTGGTGGTACATCATTGTTAATCGTGGTTGTTGTTGTGATGGACTTTATGGCTCAGCTACAAGCTCATCTCACATCACGTCAGTATGATAATCAGACGCTAATGAGTAAAACGACTGCTCATCCTAAGGGATAAGCGCACTTAGAAGGTTTCGTTATGAAAGTTCAAGCTTCTGTAAAGAAAATTTGTGGTAGCTGTAAAGTTATCCGTCGTAATGGGGTTATTCGCGTAATTTGCAGCGCAGAACCTCGTCATAAGCAGCGTCAAGGTTAATCTGATCAAGACCTGTTGATTTCAGTAGGCTAATTAGGTTATTATCCGCCCCTCAAGATTTTGTCGGGCGGTTGATTATCTTTGCTGCCTTTTTGGAGAAAATGAATGGCTCGTATTGCCGGTGTAAACATTCCGGATAACAAGCATGCTGTTATCTCTCTTACGTATATCTTTGGTATTGGCCGTCACACTGCTAAGAACATCTTAGCTGCTGTTGGTATCGCTACTACTACTAAGATTCGTGAATTAGATGATGCTCAGCTTGATGCGATTCGTGCAGAAGTTACTAAGGTTCCTACCGAAGGTGATTTACGTCGCGAAATTTCCATGAACATCAAACGTTTAATGGATTTAGGCTGCTACCGCGGTCTTCGTCATCGTCGCAGCTTGCCTGTCCGCGGACAACGCACCAAAACTAACGCACGTACCCGTAAAGGTCCGCGCAAACCGATTAAGAAATAAGATTTCTGGAAGCTAAAAGATGGCTAAAGATACACGCGCACGCAAGAAGGTCACTCGTACCGTCTCTGAAGGTGTTGCACACATTCACGCTTCTTTTAATAACACCATTGTGACTATTACCGATCGTCAAGGTAATGCACTGGCTTGGGCCACTTCAGGTGGACAAGGCTTCCGTGGATCACGTAAATCAACTCCGTTCGCTGCTCAGGTAGCTGCTGAAGTTGCTGGTAAAGCAGCTTTGGACTACGGTTTGAAAAACTTGGATGTCCTTGTTAAAGGTCCTGGTCCAGGTCGTGAATCTGCGGTTCGTGCTTTAGGTGCAGTGGGTTATAAAATTAATAGCATTACCGATGTGACTCCAATCCCGCACAACGGTTGCCGTCCACCTAAAAAACGTCGCGTCTAAGGAGAATCATTCATGGCTCGTTATATTGGTCCAAAATGCAAACTCTCTCGCCGCGAAGGGACAGACCTGCAACTTAAATCAGGCGTTAAACCGTTTGATGTTAAAACTAAAAAACATGCTAAAGCTCCTGGCCAACATGGCGGGGCTCGTGGCAGCAAACAATCTGAGTATTCACTACAATTACGTGAAAAACAAAAAGTACGTCGTATGTACGGTGTTTTAGAGCGTCAATTTAGTAACTACTATAAAGAAGCTGCTCGTGTTAAAGGCGCAACAGGTGAAAACTTGTTGAAATTGCTTGAAAGCCGTCTTGATAACGTCGTTTATCGTATGGGCTTTGGTTCTACACGTGCAGAAGCTCGTCAGCTTGTATCTCACCGTTCAATCACTTTAAATGGTCGTCGCGTTAACATCGCTTCAATCCAAGTTAAAGCGGGTGACGTGATTGCAGTACACGAGAGCTCTAAACAACAATTACGTATTAAAAACGCAATTGAATTAGCTGCTCAACGTGGTACTCCTTCTTGGATGGAAATTGATTCATCTAAGTTAGAAGGTACATTCAAATCTGCACCTGATCGTTCTGATTTACCTGCTGAAATCAACGAAAGCTTGATTGTTGAATTGTATTCTAAATAATCCTTGAGGTAGCAATAATGACGCGTACTGCAAACGAGTTTCTAACTCCGCAAGCGATCAAGGTCGAAGCGGCAAGCGGGACCTCGGCAAAAGTGATTCTAGAACCATTAGAGCGTGGCTTTGGCCATACTCTAGGTAATGCTTTACGTCGCATTCTTTTATCTTCTTTACCTGGCGCTGCTGTGGTAGAAGTTGAAATCGAAGGCGTCGAGCACGAGTACAGTACTTTAGAAGGCTTGCAGCAGGACATCGTCGAGCTCTTGCTGAACCTTAAAGGATTGTCTATTAAGCTGTTCGATCAAAATGAAGCATATTTAACATTAGAGAAACAAGGGGCAGGTGACGTAACTGCAGCTGACCTTCGTTTACCTCATAATGTTGAAGTGATCAACCCAGAACACTTGATCGGCACATTAAGTGCTTCAGGCTCATTAAAAATGCGCTTGAAAGTTGTTCAAGGTCGTGGTTATGAAACTTCTGATTCACGCTTCCCTGAAGGCGAAACTCGCCCAGTGGGTCGTTTACAATTAGATGCTTCTTATAGCCCAATCAAACGTGTTTCTTACACAGTGGAAAACGCTCGTGTTGAACAACGTACAGATCTTGACAAGTTGGTCATTGATCTTGAAACAAATGGTACTGTAGATCCAGAAGAAGCAATCCGTAAAGCGGCAACAATCTTGCAACAACAAATTGCAATTTTTGTTGATCTTCAGAAAGATCAAGCTCCAGTTGCTCAAGAACCTCGTGAAGAAGTTGATCCAATCTTGCTTCGTCCAGTAGATGATCTAGAGCTTACTGTTCGTTCTGCTAACTGTTTGAAAGCAGAAAATATTTACTACATCGGTGATCTTGTTCAACGTACTGAAGTTGAGTTGCTTAAAACTCCTAACTTAGGTAAAAAATCGTTGACTGAGATTAAAGATGTTCTGGCATCGAAAGCTTTGCAATTGGGCATGCGTTTAGAGAACTGGCCACCGGCTAGCCTCCGTATGGACGATCGCTTTGCTTATCGTAGCCGTTAATTAAGTAGGACTATCACCATGCGTCATCGTAATAGTGGTGTGAAATTAGGCCGTACAAGCAGTCATCGTAAAGCGATGTTCCAAAACATGGCTAATTCTTTGTTCGAACATGAGTTAATTAAAACTACTGTTCCTAAAGCGAAAGAATTACGTCGTGTTGCTGAGCCTTTAATCACTTTAGCTAAAGTCGATTCTGTAGCAAACCGTCGTTTAGCGTTTGCTCGTACTCGTTCAGCTGCAACTGTAGGTAAATTATTTACAGTTCTTGGCCCTCGTTACAAAGAACGTAACGGCGGCTATCTACGTGTTCTTAAAGCGGGCTTCCGTGCAGGTGATGCTGCACCGATGGCTTACGTTGAGCTAGTAGATCGCGAAGTTAAATAATTTCGCAAGAACGACAGTTGTTGTTCAAAAAAAGACCAGCTTTTAGCTGGTCTTTTTTTATGGGTATTGTTAGACAAGATATTTTATTGACCCAAATTGACATGAAAAAAACAATAAATATTTAAAACTGACATTGTGTATTGTCAGAATTGTGTTTTAATAAAATTGTTCAGATAAGAGGTTATAAAAAGAAATGGAAAAGCAAGT
The DNA here is from genome assembly GCF_059515845.1 of Acinetobacter sp. CY79. Taxonomy (NCBI): domain Bacteria; kingdom Pseudomonadati; phylum Pseudomonadota; class Gammaproteobacteria; order Moraxellales; family Moraxellaceae; genus Acinetobacter; species Acinetobacter sp. CY79. Next base: position 26,053 of record NZ_JCAKMY010000012.1, on the reverse strand, counting down.
TGATATTCTCATTGTTGGCGCTGGTATCTCTGGAATAGGTATTGCAGCACATCTTACAAAGAATAATCCAAACCGTAAATTCGATATTATTGAACGTCGCGCGAGTTTTGGCGGTACTTGGGATCTATTTAAATACCCTGGAATTCGTTCTGATTCAGATATGTCGACCTTTGGTTTTAATTTTAAACCATGGCGTAATTCTAATGTACTTGCCGATGGCGAATCGATTAAAGGTTATATTGGTGAAGTTGTAGATGAATACAAATTAAAAGAAAAAATTCACTTTAATCATCGTGTAGTCGCTGCAAATTATGATTCTGCAACCAAAAAATGGCATGTTAAAATTGAAGATGCAAATCAAAAAACTCAAACTTGGATTGCTAATTTTGTTCTAGGTTGTACGGGTTATTATAATTATGATCAAGGCTTCCAGCCTGATTTTCCAAATCAGGAAGCATTCAAAGGACAACTGATTCACCCACAATTTTGGCCTGAAAACTTAGATTACACAGGTAAAAAAGTCGTGATTATTGGCAGTGGTGCGACAGCAATTACTTTAGTTCCTGCAATGGCAAAAGGTGGAGCTGGTCATGTGACCATGTTACAACGCTCGCCTACTTATATTGCTTCGATTCCTTCTATCGATTTTGTATATGATAAAACCCGTAAATTTATGTCAGAAGATATGGCGTATAAATTTACTCGTGCGCGTAATATCGGGATGCAACGTGGCATTTTTGCATTATCAAAAAAACAGCCACAGCTTGTTCGTAAATTACTTTTGAAATCGATTGAAATGCAATTAAAAGGCAAAGTGGATATGAAACACTTCACGCCTAGCTATAATCCATGGGATCAACGTTTATGTGTTGTTCCTGATGGTGATCTTTTCAAAATTTTACGTACAGGTAAAGCCAGTGTTGAGACGGATCAAATTGATAAATTTACAGAATCGGGTATTCAATTAAAATCTGGTCAGCATTTGGATGCAGATATTATTGTTTCTGCAACCGGTTTGGAAATCCAAATTATGGGTGGTATTAAGGCGACTGTGGATCATAAACCGCTGAATACCAGCGAACATATGCTGTACAACGGTGTGATGGTAAGTGATGTACCAAACATGGCGATGGTGATCGGCTATGTGAATGCATCATGGACATTGAAGGTCGATGTGGTTGCGGATTATATATGCCGTTTATTCAAATATATGGACCAAAAGGGCTATGATGAAGTGATCGCGCCGACGGATCATTCAGCGATGTTAGAAGAAACAGTGATGGGTGAGATGAGTTCGGGCTATATTGCACGTGCAGCAGATCAACTACCAAAGCAAGGTACCAAAGCACCTTGGATGGCGACCCATAACTATTTAGCAGATCGGAAAGAATTGAAAAATGCACGTTTTGATGATGGTATTTTAAAATTCCATAAGCGCGCCGCAGAAGATAATCGTAAGCCTAAACTTGTATCTTAAGTAGCTATTCAATTAGTCGACGATAAAAAGGAGCCATAAGGCTCCTTCTTTATTTTGCAGAACTTATAGCGTACGTGAAATCAATTCTTTCATGATTTCATTGGTTCCCGCATAAATACGGTTTGCACGGTTATCGATATAAGCACGTGCAATTGGATATTCAAGCATAAATCCGTATCCACCATGAAGTTGTAAACATTCATCGACGACTTTTGAGAACATATCTGAAATTTTATATTTTGCAGCAGCGGCAGCATCAACCCCTAAATCACCATCAATTTGTAGCTCCATACAGCGATCCAAATAAGCACGACAGAAATCGATTTCCGTACGTAATTCAGCAAGCTTAAAACGAGTATTTTGGAAACTATTAATGGTCTTACCGAATGCTTTACGATCTTTTGTGTATTGAACTGTATGAGCAAATGCCGCTTCAGCACCCGCTTGGCAAATAATCGCCACCAGCATACGTTCCCATGCCAGTTCTTTCATAAGCATAATGAAGCCCATGCCTTCCATACCAATGAGGTTTTCTTTTGGAACACGGACATTGTCAAAGAAGAGTTCACAAGTATCTTGCCCCTTCATACCAATCTTATTCAGCGGTTTACCTTTGGTAAATCCAGGACGGTTTGCCTCAACAATAAATAAGGAAAGATTCGCCGAACCTTTTTCATTATTGCCTGTTTTGCATACCACAATCGACATATCGCAAAGATAACCATTGGTGATAAAGATTTTGGAACCATTGATCACGTATTCATCGCCATCAAGCACAGCAGAAGTACGCACCGCTTGTAAATCCGATCCTGTACCGGGTTCGGTCATTGCAATTGAAGTGACCACCTCGCCTGAAGCCATTTTAGGTAACCAATATTTTTTTTGCTCTTCATTGGCAAAGTTATTGAGGTAATTGGCAACGATATCTGAATGCAGAGAAAAACCTGTTGATGAGTCCATCGCATAAGCTTGTTCTTCAATCAAAATCATACTGTAAAGACGGTCTACACCGTAACCACCGTATTCTTCAGGCATCGTAGTACAAAGCAGCCCCATTTCACCTGCTTTATTCCAAAGGTCACGATCAACGTGTTGTTGCTCTTCGTATTTTGCAATATTTGGAACCACTTCTTTTTCATAGAATTTTCTAACAGTATCTCGGAATGCTTCATGTTCGGCATTAAAAAGTTTACGCGGTAACATATTATTAATTGGACGGATTGCACCTGATTGCATTGTTGTCATTTCCATGGCTGTTATTTGATTTCATTGAAGTTAAGCTATGGGCTAAATTCGATCAATGAGTTGAATGCTCAATTCATGGTTATCGATGATGTGTTTGGTCAATTCAGCTGAATCATAAACAAATGTATGTTGAATCCGTTAAAATGTTAATCTATCCAGTAGAAGCAATTATCAACTAGGGGAATAAAATGTCAGATGAAATGACACTCGAAGAACGTAAAGTCATTTATCGTGCACGTCGTGGTTTAAAGGAAATTGATGTTTATTTTGATCCCTATGTCAAACAACACTATCTACAAGCAGATGCCAATGAGAAAGCCATGTTTGCAGAGTTAGTCGAACAAGAAGATCCAGATTTATTAGACTGGTTTATGGAAGTGTCAGCTCCACCACGTCCTGAGCTATTAGAATTTATTCATAAATTAAAAAAATATGTGCATGGTGAATGAACAATATGAATTGAAACACAGTCGTTTATCGATTGTGTTTCAACTTATTTTTTTGATGACTATCAGCGTAGTACTTTATTTTGTGATCAACCTCGGTGTTTGGTTAATCAGTATTGCTGTAATGTTGGTTGTTCTTCTTGGGTTTAATCAGAAACCAAAACTCATAAGATTAGAGCAATTAGATCAAGCAGAATGGTCACTACAGTTTGAACGACAAAGCAATATTGATAAGGTCTGTATTAGCCATTTTATAGACCACCATCTCTATATCGTGGTGTATTTTTCAGATCAAAAAATAAAAAATAGTGTGATTTGGCGAGATCAGTTAAATTTAATAGATTGGAAAAAATTAAAAACTCGAGCAAAGTTGAATTAATTGTCTAACAATTTAGATTATTTAAAAATACTCAATAACCTTAAGATTCAATTTTTTAGCGTATTTAATATTTAATCTTAATTCTCTTGTTTGACCAAATATCAATAAAATTTAATTGTTAGACAATATTTAGCCTGAAAGTTAAATAGTCTTGTACATTAAATACACCAACAGCTAAGTAAGGAATTTCAAATGTACGAAATTCAAATGTGGTTGTTTCTAGTGGTTGCTGCTGTTATGGCAATTATAATTGGAAGACTAGGAACTGTGCTGAAGGATCGGATTCATCAAACGCAAAAGCGTCGTCATCACACAAATAAACTCAGTTGAGTTTACCGTTTAATAAGTAGCAAGTGCCGAACCGTCGCTATGCTACTTTTTTTTGTCTTATTTTTCCCTTAATTTTGCCATAAAGCCAAATAAAATGAGAATCGGGTCAATTTTTTTAAAGCCGATCAATGACAAACTCTAAATATTAAGATTAGAGTAGTGTCTCTTTAATTCAGAAATTGCATCTGATATTTTAATGACCAGGGATGACATAAAATTATTATTAGAGGACAGGTAAATGTCTAAAGTCGATAAATTCAACAAAATAATACTTACAACTGCTTTAGCTGCTTCAGTACTTTCAGGTTGCTCATACGTTGTTAAATCAGGTGCTAATGTTGCTATTGGCTTTAGTGAAAAACATATTGTTCCTCCAATTCTTGCCATGAGTGATGCCGATATGGCATGTAATCAGGGCACAGCTTTGACACCTGCAATCATGGCAACAAAAGATATGGGGGCAGATCCAACACGGATGGCAGTTTTGCTTTATACCGCATCTGGCATGTGTGCTGAAAATAATGCTCTCAAAGCTGAATTACGCTACTTACGTGCTTCAAAAGCGGGACAAGTCTCTGAAGCACAAGATGCGCGTGTTGAACAAAAGCGTTGGGCTGCGATTGCATCAGAAAGACAATATGCAGGTTATCAGCTTTTTGCAGAGCGCTGGCAAGCAAAGTATAAATACACGTTAGGTGATTCATGCCCGACGATGAAAAAAGATTTAGATCAAACGGTTTACTTATTGGGAATGCTAAGTGGTTTACAGGCCATGACCAATGACATTAACTCGGGTGGTCAGGTCAATGTACCTAAAGATATCGCAGCCATTGTTGAACGAGGTATGACTTGCTTAGATAACACTAAATTTTGGGGCGCACCGAATGCGACTCGCGCTGTTATTTGGACTTTATTACCAGGAGCTGATGAAGGCAAGCCTGATCCTTATGTCACTTTGAAACAATCGATGCAAATCGGCGAGCAAAAAGGGGTTCGTTTAGCACATGCTCTATATGCTGTTGCCGCACAAGCCAGCGGTGATGATGCAAAAATTCGTGATGCATTTCGTTCTTATGCTGCCTCACGTGCGGAAGATAAACCTGTAAATCCTGAATTTAGACTGATTGATAGTATGGCAGGTCAAATGATTCAAGGGATTGCAGATCGTTACTGGACTGAAAATACGGGTGTACGTGCGGCAGATGATGGGATGACTCATTTCTGGGATGATCAAGGGTCATCTTCAAATGATGATCTATTTGATGGTACAGGTTTGGAAGTACCCGTGGAAGATTCAGGTAATTCAGAAGCACCTATAGAGGATGCTACTCAGGAGCAGGTTCCTGCGAAAGAGTAATGTTTAAGATGAAGATTTAGATAAGTTTAGCCTTCACAATAAAGATTTAGTGAGCTTTTCAGTTCATTGAGTTTAGGTAAAAACATTTCAATAGTAAAAGTATTGTTGACAATTTTTATACTGCAATAGAAAGATAGAAGAGCAATATATGCTCTTTTTTCTTTATGGAGTAGCATGATATGAAAGACCAAGCACTGGTCAAAAAGATTCTCTTCATTGCGATTTGTATGAGTTTTTCTGCATGTCTACAAGTGTTTCAAACGTATTTTATTTATTGGCGTCCTATTTTTTTTGAAGATATTTGGCGTTGGTGGACAGCACATTGGGTACATGTAGGGTGGATTCACTATGCCTTAAATATGTTGGCTTTCGCCTGCTTGCCTTTTATATTTCCACATTTTAAAAATCGATATGCAATCTCGCTTTTAATTTTATTGCCTCCACTGATCAGTCTAAGTTTTTACTTTTCTATTCCTCAAGTTGAGGCTTATGCAGGATTGTCTGGCGTTCTTCATGGATTGTATGGGGCTGCTGCCATTTATTTTTTACAGTTTAATTCAGAACGTAAATTTGCTTTATTGGTGATCTCTTTAGCCCTAGCAAAAATACTTTGGGAAAATTTTATGGGTTCCCTACAAACCAGTCAGTTAATAGGAAGTCCCGTACTGATTGAAGCACATTGGATTGGATTGGTTTGGGGCATCATTTTAGCGTTGTGCTATATGTTGTATGAAAAGCTGGTTATACATAAGAATGAGGCTAATCATTAAGCTAAGGAGTTTGTATTGATTGAGTTTTATTGTTATTACAAAACGAGTTTTATGATTTTAGATCGATTGTATTCATTTTATAAATTCAATGCCTCTCAGTCATAATGAAAACACTTTAAACAAATAATACTTAAAGATATTTAAGTGCTTAAATTGACATTAATTCTTGAAAATTGTGAAATCCAGTCATTTATTAAATATTCAAATTAGTTCAAATTCTAAAACAGGAATAAAGCGTGGCGATTAGGTAATGGATTTTACCTGACCCAAATTATAAAAGATGAGCTGTACAGGTGATGTATGGCAGACAATAAAAATGGAAGAACAATGCAACAGCCTACAAATAAGAGATCAGGTCTAGGTCTGCTTAGTTATATATGGACTGAGTGGATTTCAGCATTCACAATTTTACTTCTATTACTGCTCACACTCATTATTGGGACAGGTGAGATGATCCACGGGCAAATGTTGCGCTTGGGTGAGAATCTTTATGGTGACCCTAAAACAGGGATGCAATATTCTTTCTTACGTGCTGAGCCTGAAAAGCCGACTTGTGATCGTAATCCGAATATTGATCAACTCGTGCAAACGCAAATGCAGAGTAATGCCAATGATGAATTTGCCGATATTTTTGGTACAACATCTGAAGCAGATGTGCGTGCATCGGTATTGGCAGGTCAACAACTGTGTGAAGAAAAATATACGTTTTATGACAAGTCGATAAAGCATTTAGAACAGCATCCATCTATTCGTCCTTATCGAACGATGGAAACCACTTTCTTTGGTATTTTCCAGTTTGGTACAGACAATAAAGCATTGTTGCTGATTATCATGGTGGTTTTAGCCGCAATCACTGCGACTTTAAAAATTCATCACATTGGTCTGCGTGGTCCAAGTACCCGGATTGATTATCGTATCTATGCGATTGCAATGGTTCTAGGGAATGGTTTTTTAACCAGTTCTTCGATCAGTCAGTATTTATCGGTTATGAATTCAGGTGTGCCGCCCACTACAGAGATGTTTATCATTTACTGGTTGTGGATGATTCTCTTTAGCATTCTGACCTTAATTAGTCTTTATCAGCTGTTCCGTATTCCTGACACAGCCAAGTCTGGCGGTTCGATTGGTTTGGCATTTTTGGCTGTGCCTTTATATGCTTATATGGCAATTATTACGGGAATTAACTTTACCTTCCTTATGGATTATCCAATGGGGCAAGGGATCTATTTAGGTCAATTGGTTGAGTTCTCATCAATCTTCTTGAATCTTGCCTTATTCATTTGGGCAGGGATGTTGTTGAAGCAGACCCTGATTGTCGATAAATTCCTGAATATTCTGCGTCCATGGAATTTGGCACCAGAAACCTTAACATGGCTGATTCTATTGGCGGCAGCACTTCCAACAGCGTATACAGGTGCTTCGGGTATCTTCGTGATTGCTGCAGGTGCGATTATTTATAAAGAAGTTTGGAATGCAGGTGGACGCCGTCAGTTTGCATTAGCAACAGCAGCGATGTCAGGTTCCTTGGGTGTGGTATTACGTCCTTGTTTGTTGATTGTTGTTGTTGCCTCTTTAAATAAAGAAGTCACAACAGATCTGCTTTATCAGTACGGGATGTATGTTTTCTTATTGACGTCTACATTATTCCTTATCGTTTCTTTATTCTTTGCTGAACAAAAATTCCGTATCGCATCTCCAAGTGAGGCTTTGCCTCGTTCGGCGAAAGGGTTACTTGCGGTTGTTCCTTATGTGATCGTATTCTTGATTGTTTGGTTGTTCTACAAATACGCGCTGAATACAAACTTAAATGAATTTACTGCACCTGTCATGATGCCAATCATTCTATTGATTATGGTGCTATACGAAAAACTACGTCATGAACCAGCCCCATTGGCTGCTGTAGGGCATTGGGATACCCATCTTAGCCATAATTCAGTTGAGCAGGAAGCATCCAAAGCGCATGTTTCACCTTCAACCATTGCGGAGCAAGACAGCCCTGAAAACCCACAGCGTAAAGTGGGGTTCTGGAAGTCGATCCATATCTCTTCAAGTGAAACTGTCGGGCATATTGGAGCGTTAGTGATCCTGATGGCATTGTCTGTGAGTGTAGGTGGATACCTTGAACGTATCGAAATCATGGAAATGTTCCCCACCGATATTGAGAATATTTACATCGTAATCACGTTAATTGTATTGGTGATGATCTTTGTGGGTATGATCATGGATCCGTTTGGTGCTGTAATTTTAATTTCAGCCACAGTAGCGCCTGTCGCCTATAAATACGGTATTGATCCGGTTCACTTCTGGATGATTGCATTGATTGGCTTTGAGCTTGGTTATGTTTCACCACCTGTAGCCCTGAATCATCTCCTTGCGAGGCAGTCAATCGGTGATGAAGAGGTTGCAGCTGCAGATGCTGAGGTACGTCATAAGTCGTTTTACTATAGATATGAACGTTGGATTTTACCGCTGATTGTTATGGCACCAGCGATGCTGATCATTGCCTACTTTCCTTATGTATTTAAATTATTTGGTTGGTATCACTAAAATTGATTGAAATGAACATATAACTAAAAAGCACCTTCGGGTGCTTTTTTCTGATGTGATTATTCTAGATCATAGACCAGAGCTTCATTGAATTTTAGCTCTCGGTTTTAGAAGGATTCAAGAGAATGCAAATAATGCAGATGCATTTTAAGTGTGATCTCAAATTAAATTATCCAGACTAAAGAATGAACGTTTCTCGATACCGATGTGAATTGAGTCTTTATGGGTTCTCAATCAGAACCCATACTACTTACAGTGAATTGAATAATAAGAGGTTTTAGTTGCTCGCAATGAGCTGTTGTTCAAGAATTTGAATTTGCTCTTCTTTGAGCTTAATCAGTTCTTCAGCATTTTTTTCTTGTTCTGCTAATATCGTTTGCTGAGTTAAAAGCTGATCTTGAATATCTTCAAGCTTTGAAATTTCTTCTTTTGCTAAAGAAGGATTAGTAGGCACTTCATTTTTTAAAATAGATTCGTTGACTAAGGCTTTGGTATCTTCAACGATAGGTTGGGAGGCTGATGGTTCGACTTGTACAGGCGCCATTGCTTGCTCACCAGGTTTTTTTTGCATAACTTGTGGTGCGTGTTGAACTGCAACAGACTTGTTTCTGCTCTCTAAATACATAAAAGCCGCTGAAACAATGATCATTGCTGACAAGGCACCTGATATTTTCCAAATTAAATTGGATTGATTCGCTTGATCTATAGACATTCAGATTCCCCAATCTATTTTGTCTGACGTGGCTTAAATTGAATGACCCCGATTTCATCCGCGACTTCTGGTTCTAAAGGTTCTTCTACGTGTGTCGGACGATTTTCGGAATAAGTGCATTCTACACATTCAATCCACTCTGCATCATCAGAGGTGAGCATCACGATACGATCCATTGCTTCACATTTAGGACACTTTGCACCTGCAATGAAACGACGTTTGATAGCCATGAAACTCACCTTTGATTAACTAAGCCAATAGTTTAAGCGCTTTTAGTTGTGTTCGTCCAACCCTGATGACGTAACAAAGCATCAATTTTTGGTTCACGTCCACGGAATTTGAGAAATGCGTCAAGTGCTGTATCTTTTCCGCCAACTGCTAGAATAGCCTGACGAAATTCTTTTCCTGTTTCGGTATTAAAAATCCCTTCTTTTTCGAAGCGATCGAATGCATCACTGGCTAAAACTTCAGCCCATTTGTATGAATAATATCCAGCTGCATACCCGCCAGCAAAAATATGGCTAAAGCTATTTTGGAAGCGGTTATAAGGCACAGTCGGTAATACCGAGAACTTTTGACGAATGTTGTTTAAAGTGGATTGAACTTTTTCTGCATTGAGGGCAGGGGATGCCTTATGAATGCTCAAATCGAAAAGTGCGAATTCAATCTGACGTAAAGTTTGCATACCGGATTGGAAGAATCGAGCATTAAGTAAGGATTGCAATAGGTCTTGTGGCAATGATTCCTTGGTTTCGATATGTTCACTGATGAGAGCAAGACTTTCATTGTCCCATGTCCAGAATTCCATAAATTGGCTTGGTAATTCAACCGCATCCCAAGCAACGCCGTGTGTACCAGCCACTGAAATATTATCTACTTCAGTCAGCATATGATGTAAGCCATGTCCAAACTCATGGAACAAAGTCACGACTTCATCATGTGTGAGTAGCGCAGGTTGATCACCAACAGGTGGAGTGAAGTTCCCAACCATATAGCAAATTGGTTTTTGCAAACCCTCATCTGTTTGCATACGTGAGCGGAAACCACTCATCCAAGCGCCACCGCGCTTACCACTTCGTGCATAGAGGTCGAAGTAGAAACCGCCAATGACGTTGCCTTGATCTTCAAGCTCATAATAATGCGCATCTTTATGCCAAAGTGGGGCTTCGCGCTCAACCACTTGAATACCGTAAAGACGATTGACAATGCTAAATAAGCCTTGAATGACTTTAGGCGTTGGGAAGTAGGGTTTTAAAGCTTCTTGAGATAAGTTGAATTGCTGTACTTTTAATTTTTCAGAATAATAAGTAGAGTCCCAGGGTTGAATCTCAGTAACACCATTTTCAGATGCAATCTTTTTTAGTTCTTCGATTTCTTGTAGTGCGGGTTGACGTGCATGTTCTGCTAACTCTACTAGAAACTGATCAACTGCATCTACACTTGGTGCCATTTTGCTAGCTAGAGAGTATTCAGCATAATTCTGAAAGCCAAGCAGTTTCGACATTTCTTGACGTAAGCTGAGAATCTCTTCCATCACAGGGGTATTGTCAAACTCTGTTTGGCTAGATTGGTCCGAAGCACGTGTAGTGTAGGCTTTATAAAGCTCCTCACGTAATTCACGATCATCTGCATAGGTCATGATGGACAGATAAGAAGGTATATCCAATGTCGCAACGGCTTGGTCAAGTTCGCGCTGTTGTCCATATTGCTTAAGCAATTCGATGCTAGATTCAGGTAGACCTTTTAATTGTTCTTCGCTAAGTGGTTTAAAGTAAGCTTGCGTTGCATCCAATACATGATTTGAAAAGTCTGAAGACAATTGAGACAGTCGTGCTGAAATTTCGGCATAGCGTGTTTTAGCTTCACCCTGTAATGCAACACCTGAGAGTTTAAAGTCGCGTAAAGCCAGTTTGATCGCACTCTGTTGTGCAGGCGGGAAGCTTTCAAACAGCGATGAATCATGTACATGCTGATACGTTTGATAAAGCGCAGTATGTTGACCGAGTTGCGTATAGTATTCGCTTAGACTTGGAAGTAGTGATTGATACACTTGACGTGTTTCAGCATTGTTCATCACGGCATTTAAATGTGACAGCACGCCCCATGATTCACTCATTTGATTTTCAAGCGTATCGATCTGTTCTAGCACTTGAAGTTGTTGTTGAATAGTGTCAGGAGCAGTTTGTAATTCTTGAATAAATTTTTGTCCATTGGCAATTGATTGCTCAATATTGCTTTTGAGTTGATCCAAAGTGATTTGATCGAATTGGGGAACAGGCAAAGTTGCCTTTTGTAATGTCATTTATAAATGCCAAATTATTAAGTAGGTTATTTATAGATGTAGGGCTTCTAGAGTGGGAAATCAAGTTTTAATGGTAAATTAATCTGATATTTGATCTTCTTATTTATAAAGTTGGGTCGATCATTTGCTTCTGGATAAATTGTAAAAGTTCTTGAAAGATAGGGTGCCACTCATCGTTTGGATTCGCATTTAATGGATGCCAAAAAAATGAGAAAACTAACCCACCATCATCAGCGCAAAAATGTTGCCAATGTTCTGGTAATGATTGTTGAGTTTTACATAAAAACACATACCAATTTGCTCCTTTCTCCTTAGGGCAATGTAATCCCAAATATTTATTAATAATTGCATCAGTAATTCCAGACTCTTCTCTTAACTCACGAAGAGTAGCGAATTCTAGAGTTTCATCTTCTTCTATAGTACCTTTTACAATTTGTACACCTGCTACAGGATGGCGGAAAACTAATATTTCAGTTTGAGAAGCTAATTTTCTGAAAATAACAGGTACAACTTTACGAACCTTTTTCGTCATATTTGGACAACTTAGTTATAAAAATTAATTATATTTCGGCGGCTTTATAATTTTATCTCGATAAGGAAAGAGCGCCGTAGCGCTCTTTTTGTTGAAACTTAAGACTCGATTTTCGCCTTAGCATTGGCTTTTTTCTTTTTTGCCTTTGCTTTTTTCTTGGCTTTATCTTTGGCTTTTTGCTCCGCAGATTTAGGTGTCGATTTCTTCGCTGGTTTTTTCACATCTTCAGAAGCTTTCACTCGAGGCTTCTTCTTGCGTACCGGTTTCTCACCACCCTCAATTACTAAAGCAGGATCGGCAGGTTCTTTAAACATACGATCAAATACTTCTTCTTTGGTGGTTGGTTTAGCCACGCGCGGCGCACGACTGCGAATCGCACGACCAGCATGACTCAACTGCTGAACCAATTCAAAGTCAATTTTACGTTCTTCGAGGTTGACCCCAGCGACTTTAATACGAACTTCATCGCCTAAGCTAAAGCTTTGACCACGATTTTGACCGACTAGACTTTGACTGGCTTGATCAAATACAAAGAAATCATCGCCCAATTGGCTCACATGCACCATACCATCGACATATAAGTCTTTAAGGGTCACAAATAAACCAAATTCGGCTGTTGCACTAATATTGCCGACAAACTCTTCACCAATATGCTGTTGCATATAATGACATTTCAACCAAGTCGTAACAGAACGAGATGCTTCATCGGCACGACGTTCAGTTGCAGAGAAATGTGAACCCGCTTCTTCCAAAGCACCACCAGAAAGAGGCGATGGTTTGTTGGTTAGATGTGCTTTCAGAGCACGATGAAGGAGCAGGTCAGGATAACGACGAATGGGTGAAGTGAAATGCGTATATGCTTCATATGCTAAGCCGAAGTGACCTGCATTATTTGGACCATAGTAGGCTTGCATCATTGAACGTAACAACACGGCATGAATACTTGGCGCATCAATACGGTCTTTGGTCGCTTCGATCACCGCTTGGTAATCTTTCTGTGTCGGTTGTTCAGGGAAGCTTAAGCCGAGTAACTTGACATAGTCACGAACTTTTTGAATACGTGAGAATTCTGGTGGCTCATGCACACGGTACAGCATCGGAATTTCATTTTTCAATGCATATTCAGCAGCTGCAACGTTGGCCAATAACATACATTCTTCAATGAGTTTGTGAGCCTCATTACGTGAACGAGGGAGAATTTCTTTAATTCCTCCGAGTTCATCAAAAGTCATGTAGGTTTCAACAGTCTCAAACTCCATCGCATGGCGTTCAGCACGTAAGCCTTTGAGCACTTGATACAATTGGAAGAGCGTATTGAGTGATTTACGCACATCACGATTTTCAGTGATTGCATTACTATCACCATCAAAGTATTCCGCCACTTGATCGTAAGTTAAACGTGCTTTTGAATGCATTACAGATGGATAGAATTCAAATTTAGTCACTTTACCAGCACGACTTAAATTCAAATCACAGACCATACATAGACGATCTACATTTGGATTGAGTGAACACAATCCATTTGAAAGTGCTTCAGGTAGCATTGGAAGAACGAAATGTGGGAAGTATACTGATGTACCACGTTCCTGCGCTTCCTCATCCAAAGGCTTATTGGTCCGAACGTAATGACTGACATCAGCAATGGCCACCACTACACGGTAACCACCACCTGGGCGCTTCTCTGCATAGACAGCATCATCAAAGTCACGTGCATCTTCGCCGTCAATCGTGACCAATGCTAAATCACGCAGATCAATACGACCTTTCATGTCTTGAGCATTCGGTTCTTTGAAGCTTTCAGCATCTTTAACGACTTCTTCTGGAAACTCAAATGGCAAACCAAATTCTAAAATCGTTTGTGGAATAATGATTTCAGTATCTGCCTTATCTGCCATAGATTGCACAATATGCGCATTGGCAAATTCCTCACGTGTCGGGTAGGTATCAATTTCAACACGAACTGAATCACCGACTTTTACTTTGGCATGTTCAACCAGTTCTTTTTCTAAAGTAATCGGTTGATGTGCATTCGGGGCTGCAGGTTGAATAAAGTATTCACCTTCAAATTCAGCCAATTTACCAATAATTTGTTTAACACGACGTTGAGTCACTTCAGTAATGTAACCCCAAGCTTTACCTTTACGGTCAACTGAGGTTTGTTGCACTTTAATACGATCACCATGAAAGACTTGGCGAAGTTCGCGCTCTGGCAACACCATTTCTTCTTTTTTGCCACCATCTAGGCTCGCCGAGCCAAAGCCTTTGGCATTGATATAGACCGTAGCATCAAAAACAGGTTGATTTGTCATGAGTTGGAATTTGAATCCATCTTTCATGAGCTGACCATCGCGTACCATTGCACTTAAGCGATGACTTAAAGCATCAATACTTTTTTGATCGGCAATTTGGAAATGTTCCACAAGTTCAGAGTGTGAAAGGGGATGTTGACTATTTTCAATCGTTTCTAAGATTAAGATACGGCTTGGAATAGGATTGTCGTAACGTTGAGCTTCCGCTTTAGCTTCAGGATCGACCCAATTTTTCATATGTCTTTGGCTTCATGTCAGAAGATAGGTTTAGCATAAGTCATGCTGACGCAGACTGCACGTAAATGATTGCATTAATGACGTGTATTTCTGCACATTGTGAGTTCATGCTAATGGGTTTATGGTCTTTTTTGAATCAATAAAGTTTAAGAAATCGTAAAAAAAGCTGAAAATCGTATAAAAAATATATGATTGATCAAAAATCTAAGATTTTTTTGATTTGTGACTTGAAGAGTAGGGGCGAAGTTTGTATTATGGCGACTCGTTACGGTGAGGTGGCCGAGTGGCTGAAGGTACTCCCCTGCTAAGGGAGCGTGGGCTTTAACTCCCACCGAGGGTTCGAATCCCTCTCTCACCGCCAACGAAAAACTTGAAATGCGCTCATAGCTCAGCTGGATAGAGCACTTGGCTACGAACTAAGGGGTCGGGAGTTCGAATCTCTCTGAGCGCACCAATCAAGTTTCAATCGTTGTAACGAAGTCGAAAGACACTCAAGTACGCGCTCATAGCTCAGCTGGATAGAGCACTTGGCTACGAACTAAGGGGTCGGGAGTTCGAATCTCTCTGAGCGCACCAACTTGAACATCGAAGGATGTAAATCTGACAAGAAACCGTACATGTTGCGGTTTTTTTGTGTTTATAGTTTTTCTAAATGTTAGTCTTGATTAAGTTCTGATGTTATAGCAATAGTGATCTTCTTTACATTTCATTGAATCGATTACTGTGAATAAATATCATTTTTAAATTTTAATCGAGGTTATTAGGGTTTGAGTGATGATATAAATATAACTGCCTAAAGTTAGAATTATAATCAAGGATGCTAATTTTTTCCTAGTTAGATTCTGCTTAATAAATTCATGAGGTAGGTAGGCAATTGTTGAGATCGTAAAAAATAAGAAAATAAATAATATTATCAAATTATTGAGCCATATTTTTTCAAGTGTTTCGAATATTTTATAGTGGCTATTAGGTAATTCATCGTCATAGTGAAATATTTGAAGATCTTTTTCTAAATCTTTATAAATAATTTTTTTAAGATGATGTGAGCCATAAAAACCATTCTGTTGATGTTTAACATAGAAAGTTATTGATTCAATTTTAATTTTATCTTTATGAACTAAATTACAAACAAGCTTAATTTTGGCATCACAAGATTGTATGTATATTTCGTGTCCATTTTGACTCACAACTAGTCTTTGGGTGTTGTCTCGATATTGAGTCACTTCAACCTGATGATATGGAGTAATCAAAGTTTGGCTTTCTTGCCATTTTGAATTTTTTAGCTCTTCAAAGTAATTTAGTTTTTCATTTACGCTTTTAAGTGTACTTGTAATAACAATAATCATAATAATTACGCAGGCAATAGAGACTCCTATGCTATTCAAGGATGAAGTTTTTGGAGAAAAGTTTTTACTCATCTGGAATATTCAACAAACTATGACTGTAATCTAAAAATGAGTTAAATAGTATTTTGTATTACTGGAAGGGGATAGTCTATTTTTTAATAGATTAAAACTATAAATGATTAATTACTAGGCGCTTGATTGGTTTTTTCAAAATTAGCACTTAACAAAAAATCATATTCATATATAATGAGCCCCATCAAGACGTCGCGCTCATAGCTCAGCTGGATAGAGCACTTGGCTACGAACTAAGGGGTCGGGAGTTCGAATCTCTCTGAGCGCACCAACTTGATCATCGATAGATGTAAAAATCACAATAAACTGCACTTGTTGCGGTTTTTTTGTGTCTGATTTTTAAGATATTTTAATTATAAGTCATCACTTAGTATTTTTAACTTTGAGCAAAAAAACATGATTTGCACCTACTGTTGGAAGTAGATCATGATAGGGAAGGCTACGAACGGCACGCAGGAGAAATGGGGCTTGATCATCAATTTTAACTGCGGATGTCAGTCGAAATAATGTGCCTTGAGGAACATTTTTTAACTCCATTTGACCCTTCACATATTTTAAATCACCGCCATTGGCATGAAATTGATTTGAAGATGAGTTTGGGTATTTAAAATTCAATTTAAAATCAAATGGAATGGTGATCACACCTAGTCCGACACTGACTTTGATATCTGCATTTTGGGATGTACTGGATTCATCTGTAATGTTTATTTTTTTAATCTGTCTCGGAAAAATGGCTTGATAAGCATTGGGTTTCAGCCATTTTTGTAATTGTTCTTTATTTAAAGGATTATATTGATAGCTGGTCACAAAGCGAAGATTTTCACGACCATGTTGATAAGGCACAGCACTCAAGCCATGAATAAAACTAACGGGTTGCTGTGAATGACGACTCACCTGTACCAACTTATCTACTTGAGACGGACTCAATTGGGTTTGAGGAAATTCACCAGGGTTCAGCGTTGTTGTTTTCAGATGAATAAATTTTTTACGTAATGATTCTAAAATAAAGGCATTGGTTCCACCTGGAATGCCCAGTTTTGCTTCAGGCACAGCTTTCAATATTTGGCTGAATAAAAATCCTTTAGGTTGATTGAGATCGCTCCACTGGGTCAATGTGACTAAGGTTTTGTTGTCTCCTAAACTAAACCATTCAAATTTCCCAATGCCATAAGGTACGGGTGCATCAATCACAATACTGGATAAGCTGTTATTGCTAAGTTGATGTTGAAAAATGATATCTTCATTGAAATTTAATACTGGGATGGGTGTCGGGATTGAAACTTTATATTTCATCTGGCTAATATTGCCTGATTTTTCGACCAGTTTTGCAGATTTCAACGTTGGGAAGAGTCCAACATACTGATCATATTGACTCAATGTTTTGGCAACGGTTGCACTACTGATAGGAAGTACAATAGCAGATGAAGTAAATGTTGCTGAAGGATTGGGATTCTTAGAAGCAGTTGGTACAGAAGTCTTCACAGCAGGGTGTGCGTAAATGATTATTTTATCCTGAGCAAAACCTGCTAAGAGTTGAGCATTGTTTTGAAAGGGCTGTAAGCTACTTGGAATATTGTCTTTCCATGCAATAATTTTGGCTTGCGCTTGCGCAGTGAAGCCAAGAATGATCAAAGCACAATGAATCACGGCTTTATTCATGTTTCTATACATCATTTTTTCCATTCTATTTTTTCGTATTTTTATATTTTTTAGATTTTAAACATTGTATTCGGCTATACAAGAGCAAGCGTGTATAAGCACAGTGAAGAAATGCCATTGTGAGATGCTAAAAATAAGTCGAATTGGTGTAATATCGTCGCAACTTGTATCCAATCGAACGAAGCATGTATGTCTGACAACAAGCCTACTTTATCTGTCCGCTATTTTTTGAATATTGATGAATCTCAAGATGGTTTTGGTTTAGCGACTTTCGGCAAAAAACAATTCACCCGTTTTTTGACGCCATTGGTGAGTTTGGCGATTCTCATTTGGGGGGTGTACCTGGGATTGGATGGGGTGGGGCGCTACTATGTTGCGCTCGGTGCTTTCTTTATTATTTTACAAGTGGTGATGCGTTATTGGTTTTTACCGATGATGTTTAAACGTCAGTTTGAAAAATATCAATTTGGCAAACATGAGCAAGGCATTGATCTCTTTCAAAACTCTGCTGAATTATTTTCAAGCGGTCGTCCTAAACAGGCATTCAGTTATACGGATGTGAACAAGTTCGCTACAGGTAAATTGACGTATATGATTGAGTTGAAAAATAGTACGGTGGTGATTATTCCAAAACGTGCTTTTGAAAACGAAACAGATCGTACTTTGTTTGAAAATACTTTTAAAAAATAAAAGCTTTATTAAAAAGTCTTAGTTTCAAAAAAAGCCATTGGATAATCAGTCTGATGGCTTTTTTATTGTTTTTTCACTTGGTCTTTAGCCGTTAAATTCTTCTTTCGTATTCAATTCGTCTGAATGTTTTACTTGGAACAGGGTACTTACAAAAACCTAAAAAAAGCATAAGCTATAAACGAGAATATTCATTGAATAAAAAGGGAATCCCATGCATTCACAACCATCAAAAATTATCTGTGTCGGTCGCAATTATGTCGATCATGCCAAAGAATTAGGTAATGCCATCCCTGATCGTGCTGTTTTATTTATCAAACCACCGAGTAGTTTGATTGCTTTGAACGAAGGAATTGCATGGAATGCTGATTGGGGGAATTGCCATTATGAGTGTGAACTCAGCCTGCGTATAGATCGTCAGCTTAAAGCTGAACATGATCCACAAAAAGCTTTACAGGCCATTGGTGCAGTGACTTTAGGCTTAGACTTAACGCTACGTGAACTGCAAGATGATTTGAAAAAGAAGGGTCAACCTTGGGAACGTTCGAAAGCCTTTGATGGCTCATGTGTGTTGGGAGATTGGGTTGATGTATTAGAAATTCAGGATTGGTCATCAGTTCAATACACCTTAGAAGTCAATGATCAGCTTCGACAGTCAGGGGATTCTTCACTGATGATCTTTGACATTGCAAGTTTGTTGGTGGATATCAGTCAATTTTTTACATTAGAAGAAGGTGATGTGATCATGACGGGTACGCCAGCTGGGGTTGCAGCACTCAATACGGGTGATCAATTAAAAATGACTTTAAAAGGACGGAGCCAAGATTTTGTATGGAAAACCTTTGTGAAGTGATTGAGACTTAAAATGTTAATTTCATGATTGAGTGAAAGCAATCAGGAATAGTTTTTCAAATCTATACAGCACAAAAAAGACCTCAATTGAGGTCTTTTTTAGATATTTTCAGATGGTTTAAATCCTTTATTTCTCATCCAAAATAGTCGACAAGGGTATCGAAAGCTTCGCAGCAAGATATTCGTCAGATTCGATCAATGCGGGACCAATTCGCTTCATCCATACATCATCTTCATGCACATGCTCTACATCTTCACGACGTGGAAGTGTATAAGGCAGTGATTTATAGAAAGACCAAAAATCCAAATGATCTAAATTACGCACGAGGACATAATCATCCTTGTCTGTTCGTTTAATCACATTTTGCTTTTCAAGCAGTTTGACATACGTTGGCCAACGACCAATTTCACCACGACCTAGGATATTTAACGCTTCTTGATCGGTCACTGATTGTCCCATTTTTTGTTTTTTATAAAACAATTCAAGCATGTCTAAGAGCATCAATATTGGATGGCGAGTTTGAGTTTTACCTGTGTGGAATGCAGTGAGGGCATAACTGATTTCGACACCGAGTAAGACGACATTCCACGATAAATAAATCCACAGTAGAAAAATCGGCACTGCGGCAAAAGCACCATAGACCAACTGATAACTGGTGAAATTCGCCATCACAAAACCGAATAAATTTTTGAGTAATTCAAAGGTGATCGCGCTAAATACCGCTGCAATCATGGCAGCACGAACAGGCACAGAACGATTTGGAATGGTCCAATACAAGGTAAAGAATCCAACGATCGTTAAACCTATCGAGATGAGCCAAAGTAATGCCGCACCATCGACTTCGTAGCCCGCAAAATTATTGCTCAATACATTCATAGAAGCCAATGTAGATGAAATTACGAAGGCACTGCCCAATAAAATTGGACCTAAAGAAATGATCGTCCAATAGCGCATAAAACCGACGAGCCCATTTCTGGTTTCTTTCACTCGCCAAATCCGGTTAAAAGCCGTTTCAATGCTGGTCAGCATCATTACAGTAGTGATAAAGAGGAACAGCACCCCGATAATGGTTAAATTGCTGGAATTTTCTGTAAAAGAGTTGAGCGCTTTGTCGAAGGCAATACTGGTTTTAGGTAGAAAATTGCTATAGATCAACTGTTGGAGTTGTTGTCTCGCAGGTTCTAAAGCCTTGATAGACGAAATGATCACCAAAAAAACCGTCAACATCGGGACGACGGCAAATAGAGTGGTATAGGTCAAAGAACCCGCTTGTTCACGACAGTTATTACTTTCAAAACGTCGTAAAACGAATAAGGTAAACTGAAACCACGTTTTATCGTAGAAAGGAAGTTTTTTCAATAAATCCGTCATAAACCATCATTCTCTATTATTTTTCGTTAAATTTATGAAGCTTTCACCCCATAGCTTACCCAAAAAAACGGAAAAATACCGTATAGTTTTCTTTTTTAATCTTAAAGATCCGCCTATGCAAACATATGTACTTGTTCTTTATTACAGCAAACATGGTTCAACCAAAGAAATGGCACATTTGATTGCTGATGGAATCGAGGCATCGGGGGTTACGGCGAGAATTAGGACAGTTCCCAATATTTCAACGGTTGTGAATGTAGCAGCGCCGAGTATTCCTGAAGATGGAGATATTTACTGCACACTTGAAGACCTGCAACATTGTTCAGGTTTAGCCTTAGGTTCACCTACACGTTTTGGCAACATGGCCAGTGAGATGAAATATTTCTTGGATCAAACCACCAGTCTTTGGTTGAACGGCGCTTTGCATGGTAAGCCGGCATGTGTATTTAGTTCTTCAGGGTCGATGCATGGTGGACAAGAAAGTACTTTGCTCACCATGCTGCCACCGTTATTCCATCACGGAATGATGATCATGGGACTAACCAACGCCAACCCCTCCTTATCGAATACGAAGACGGGTGGTACACCATATGGCGCAACGCATGTCAGTGGTCCACGTCATGATCAAAGTATAAGTATGGATGAAAAATCACTGTGTATAGAACAGGGGAAGCGATTAGGTGAAGTGGTTAAAAAGCTACAAGTAAATTAATTGGTGAATATGTCGAATTTATGCATTAAAAAATGGGCAAGAGCGCCCATTTTTTATTTGTACATTGAACGCTTATTTTTCTGCTGTATCTTTTGACTTAGCTTGATCTTCAAAACGGTACTTACATTTTTGACACTGGAAATCTAAGAATACGTTTTTATCCACAATTTCACCGGCTTTTTTACCGAAACGATGACCGAGGAAGCCACCGGTAATCCCGACACTGATTGCACCAACAAAAGTTCCAACTGTGCCACCAACAATCACTCCTAATGGACCTGCAACAGTTCCAATGGCAGCACCAATAGATGCACCTGAAGCAGCACCACCAACTGTACCTGCAGTTGTTCCTGCGGCAGACAATAATACGCCACCCGTTTTTTGTAAAAATTGTTCGTGATCACGTTTAATCACTTCAGTAGATCCACATTTGGGGCAGCTTATTTCGTGTTCCATCATCATTGTCTCAATTGATCCGTTTAAAGCATGAATTTATTTAGAGCATTTTATGCTAAAGCCAAACTTAGTTATGTTGTTTTGTCATGTCAATGAAACAATGACAGGGAAAATGACGAATTGCAAAATTATTGAAAGTCTAAAATAAAAAAAAGAGCGCACTAGGCGCTCAATTTAACTTTTATTCACAGATTAATCACGAACAAATTCAACAGTACCATTTGCAAGTGATTGAACACGAGCCAATGATTCAACGCGATAACCTTTTTCAAGCAATAAATCACGCCCAGTTTGGAATGATTTTTCAATCACAATGCCGATACCCACTACAGATGCATCTGCTTGATGGATGAGGTCAGCAAGACCTAATGCAGCTTGACCATTCGCCAAGAAGTCATCAATCACTAAAACTTTATCTGCAGATGAGATGTGCTTTTTAGAAATAGCAATCGTGCTTTCAATTTGTTTGGTAAAAGAGAACACTTTAGAACGATAAAGATCATCTTTAAGCGTTAAAGATTGATATTTACGTGCAAATATAACAGGGACACCGAGTTCTAGACCTGCCATCACTGCAGGCGCAATACCTGAAGCTTCGATTGTAATGATCTTGGTAATGCCTGCATCTTTAAATAGACGAGCAAATTCTTGACCAATTTTTTGCATCATTACAGGGTCAATTTGATGGTTGAGGAAAGAATCAACTTTCAAAACTTGATCAGATAGAACGATACCTTCACTCAAGATTTTCTGTTCTAGTGCGTGCACGGGAGAATCCTCTAAGGCAAGATGCTTAAAAAAGCAAAGGCGTATTTTAAAAAGCATCTTGAAAAAAGCAAGTAAAATCGATTAAAAAAGATTAATTACTTGGTCCTTTATACCCAGTGAGTAACAGCCCGTAAGATGTTTTCTTGTCTTGATGGGTGACTTTTACTGGAAGATAGTCAAGTTTAGGCGCTAACCAAAAGATCGTATCACGACCGGGTTTGTCATGTTTCATGACGACCTTAACTGTATCAAAAGTTCCATAATTGGTTTTTACTGTTTCATTGCCTGCTTTGACAAATTTGCGCGCTTCGACTTCTTTTGCATCCGCAAGATAATAATTTGACTTTAAACCACCGCCCTTTAAATCTTCACGAAGTTGTAGTTCAGCATTTAACTCATCCAAGACACCGGCTTTCCATGCAAATGAACGGTTTTCTTTATCTTTGGTGGTGTTAATGGTTTTGGCACTAGGATTGAACTTAATGCTCATCGTATTGTTATGAACCAGGATCTTACTGGTACGGCTAAAATTCCCTGAGGTAATTTGACCATTATTGAGGCTAAAACGACTGGTTTCTGTCGCTGAAGCAATCGCACCTGCTTTGGCTGCAAACACATAAGTCCAATTATTACCTGATTTACTTAAAGTTCGAGTCGCAGAGCCTAAGTTCTTACCATTGTAGGCAAATTGATAGCTTGCTTGGAAAGGACTCATCGCAAGCGCTTGACTCGAATAGCCTGCGAATAAAATTGCGGTACTCACGCCTGTGATTACACTTAGTTTCTTGATTGCGATTAAAGCCATAAAAATTTCCTTTACATATCATGCGACAAGACCCAGATAGGGTAAGTATGCGACTGAAAAAAGAAGAAAAAATCAAGATTAAGGTTAAATATGTGAATTTGTGTAAATGCCTACATCAGCATATAACGAAATCGTCTAGCCGAATCAATCGGTTTAAATTCACTTCATCTTCATGGATTTACTTTTGGACGATAGGGGTGACTTGATCATCAAGTTCTTTTTCAACGACTGGCGCATCATCACGAGCGCTATTCATCTTGCTAAACAATGCCATTAAGTTCACATTCCCAATCACGACCAATTCAGTTTCACGTAACTCAGCATGATTGACATGGACTTTATTTAGCGCATCCATGATGGATTTATTCTTGCCTAACCAGCGGTTCAAATCCAAATGTAGAAGGTCATCTTTCACTTTGATGACTTCAAATTTTTCTAAAATGATACCTAATGGATCTTTACGCAATATCTTTTGATAGAAAAATAATGCCGATTTAAAACCAATTTTCATTAAGAAGTTTGGAAATTTTGCTTCAATAATTTCAGTTTCACTGATTTGTTCAAAGACGATGAGCTGCATGTCTTTATTCAGTTCCATTTGAACCAATTTCAAATCAACTGACAAAATGGTATGTAAGCCTTTGACGTTGATCGTTGCATAAAGACGTAACCAATCTTCATGTAGGTCAGCATGTAAATCTTCTAAAATTTGTACATTATCAGTCACGAACTTTTTAAAAGTCGCATTCAAAAAAACCTGAGAAATAGGGAATTCTCTTTCTTCTTCGATAAAACCTTCCGCTTTGTGATAGACCTTACGGAATTGTTTGGCAATATTTGAAAATAACGTTGGCATATTTAGCAATCCATAACATCTTGATTTTGTTCGAACGTAATTTTGTCAGTTAAATTAAAAAATACGAGCATAAACATTGCAGTTTAGCAAAATTCAATGCACCATTTTCATAGTTTAAACATTATGATTCTGATTGTATTAGGTGCGTCACACTATACTGAATAAATGTAAGAATAAACTGAATTTTGTGTAATTGAAAATTTTGCTTGGGGTGTTTTGTCGGTTTAATGTCATGTTAAAAAATATAATTGCATATCCGAAACAACGAAACTTATGGTGGCGAGATCAGCTGTTTATTGGAGCTGTGGTTTCTGCGACCGTTTTACATTTGGCTTTTTTATCTCTGCAATTTGCGATGCCTTCAGAAAGCGATATTGCAAGTAAAGAAATTGCGCTGGCAATTCGACCAAGCGAGACGGAAATCAAGCAGGCTGACTTTCTTGCTCAAGCAGATCAGCAGGGCAGTGGAACTTTCCGTGAAGCACATCGCATGGCTTCAGATATGCCAGCTCAAGCGGAAGACCTCAGTGCAGGTGAGCAACAGTTGCAAGCACTGGAGCAAGTACAGCAAAAGCGTGAATTAAAGTTTGAAGAAAAAGTACTGATGACGGTGCTGAGTTGGCAGAAACAAGCTGAACTCAGTGAACGTAAAAAGGCAATGGAAGAGCTCAATAGCCAATTCCAAGCCAAAGCTGCCATGGTTGCAAGCTTAGAAGCGCAGTATCTCAAGAAACAGCAGAACTTTAGCCGTCAACAAAAAATTAAAACAGTCGATGGTGTGCAAGCAAAACAAGATGCTTCGGCAGCATACTTAGATAAATTTCGAGAGAAAGTTGAAGTCTATGGAAATCGCTACTATCCAGACTTGGCGAAACAACAACGCTTATCAGGTGAAGTTCGTTTAATGGTGATCCTGAATGCATCGGGTGGGATTAGAGCCATTCGTTTACTTGAAAGTTCAGGTTATGATATTTTAGATGAGGCTGCAAAAAGTTCAGTCCGTCGTGGTGCGCCGTTTGGGGCATTTGATGCAAAAATGAAAGATATTTCAGAGCTTCGTATTGTTCGGACTTGGCGCTTTGATCCTGCGGAATCCGAGTTTGATGTGAATTAAACGACTAGACTTAGAAAATATGAATATAATACAAAATAGACATTTAAAATTATGGAATCCTAATGCAGTTGGATGTTGGGCATTATTGTTTACGCCTATATTTGGGACTTATTTGTTATATAAAAATGCTAAATAACCCGAATCGCAGATAAGAAATTGACTTGAAAAATAAGAGGACTAGAGCCATCAGTTGAGTTACCACACAAAACTTAAAACTCTAGTCCCTATGTTTAATAGTACCGAATTATTCTGTTTAATTGATGATTTCTTTCTTAAATTTGAAGCAACCTATTGGAATTTCCTTAAACAAAGTCGTCGTTTCTCAAGAGTCCGAACCGCTCACTTGAGTATCTCAGAAATCACTTTTATTGCTATCTGGTATAAATGTTCTCATTTCACTAATTTCAAAGCCTTTTTTACATGGTTGAAACAGGATAAAAATCATTTATTTAAAAGCTTACCCTGTTACCAACGGATGATTCATCTGATCAATAGGCATCAATTAGCTCTACACGCTTTACATGTGGCACTGATGAAAGGTCAAGGTACACAATATTTATGGATTGATTCAACAACTTTGCCAGTTTGTAAAAATCAACGTATTCAGCGTCATAAATCATTAGTCCAAATTGCATCACGTGGTAGAAGCTCAATGGGCTGGTTTTATGGCTGTAAATTACATATTGCGATGAATCAATTTGGTGAAATTGC